>DAIDTM010000473.1 GCA_027457205.1 Anaerolineae bacterium
TCGTCCATCTGCGTGTTCAATTGTTCTTCGAGGCGCGCGATCGCCGCGTCGGTTTTCTTTTCCAGCTTTTCGATCTCTTCTTCGTACGCCAATTGCTTATTGTCGATTTTATCTTGAATGCTTTTAGTTTCGCGCTCGATCTTGTGCTTGAGTTCTTCTTCCAGCCGATGCAGCGCTTTTTGTCGCGCGCCCTCGTCGACTTGCGTGATCATATACTGCGCGAAATACAGCACGCGGTCCAGATTGCGACGCGTCACGTCGAGCAGCAATCCAAGATAGGACGGGACGCGGCGGGTGTACCACACATGCGCGACCGGCGCGGCGAGTTCGATGTGTCCCATGCGCTCGCGGCGGACGCGCGACGGCGCGACCTCGACGCCGCATTTTTCGCAGATGACGCCTTTGTAGCGAATCTTTTTGTACTTGCCGCAATAACATTCCCAATCGCGCGTCGGACCAAAGATGCGTTCGTCGAACAAACCGTCGCGTTCGGGACGCAGGCGGCGGTAGTTGATCGTCTCCGGTTTCAATACCTCGCCGTACGACCACGAGCGAATCTGCTCTGGCGATGCCAGACTGACGCGCACTGCGCTCATGTCTTTGATTTCCATTCAACCTCCGTGAGGACACCACGTATCGCGCAAACGGAATACGTGTTGCGTATTACGTAATGCGTGGGTACCTTTCCAATCCCTTGGTATTCTGCTGCCCCAGCCGGCGCGCGACCAACGCGGCATCGCGCGTCTCTTGCAGCATGGTCACCGTGCAGGTGTGCCGCAACGCCTGCGCGGATACGCCGTCCAATCCCGCCGCCTGCGCGTGCGAGGCAATCAGCCGCTGGATCGAGCGCGTCGAAAGCGGCTGGCCGCGCTGGCTCAGAAAGAGATGATCGACGCGCGGAACCGCCGGACGCGTCGGTAGATAAGCGCGCAGCGCACGCGCGACGGTCGCGTTTAGCGGAACGATGCGCTCACGGCTGCGCCCATTGCCGCGCACGTGAATGGTCATCCCGCGCCGCGTCGTGTCGACATCGCCAAGCCGAAGCGCGCCGACCTCGTGGACGCGCAAACCGGCGTGCAACATCAATTCCATGATCGCCTGATCGCGTCCCGACAGACTCGGGCGCCCGGCGCGAATCGCCTCCGTCAGCCGCGCGATTTCGGTCCGCGAGAGCGTACGCGGCGCGGGGTGATGATCCTTTCCATTTCGCAGCAGCTGAAGATCGCGCGTTGGATTTTCCGCCGCGTGTCCCATCTCGTGCAGGAATCGTCCAAAGAGCCGCAGCGACTGGAGCCGCCGATTGATCGTCGCGGGCGAGTGGTCGGTCTCGTTGCAGAGGTGTTCGCGGTACGCGCGAAAATCCGATGCGGCAAAGACGCGCGAAGGCGGCTGCCGCGCGGCGTGCCAACGCGCGAACGCGCGCAGGTCGGCGAGGTAATTGCGGACAGTCGCCGGCGACAGCGCGTGGTGGTCGAGATAGATTTCAAAATGATCGAGAATGGGCTGGAGTTGAGCGCGCGGATAGGGGGAACGGCGAGTTGCAACTTTGGAATCGCGGTGTGGCGCGCTAGGATTGCCGGGGATACGAGAACGAGCGGGCGGACTCAACCGCAAAATACGCTCCCCTTGCCGCGGGCGGCGGCGTTATGCCAACTACAAGCGATGGTTCAAATGCCGCAAAAGGGCGACATTTATACGCCATAATTATATGCACTTTGGCGCAAGTGTCAAGAGCGGCAAATCTCTCGCGGTTAAACCGGTTTTTGGACGCTGCCCGCGCGCGGCTGGATCGACCCGGAGGACAACCCGGTTGCGGTCTCGATCGAGCCGACCAGTGTTCCGTCGACGCGTTCCACGCGGACTGGAGTGATCGAGGCATTGTCCCGGCGAAACTGCCGCCAGGAGTTGAGGTTGACATCGAGCAGGTGGCAGAGAGCGACTTGGATTACGCCGGCGTGCGTGACCCACACTACGGTCGCCGGCGCAGCGATGTACCAACGCTCCAGCGCGCGCGCCACCCGGTCGCGCAATTGGAACAGAGTTTCGCCGCCGGGAATCTGACATTCTGCCGGGGTATGCCGCCAGCACACCAGCAGTTCGGCGTAATGCTCCTGCACCTCGGCATACGTCATCCCTTCCCAGATTCCTCGGTTGATCTCGCGGAGATCGGAGTCTGGCTCAAGCGGAACGGTATGATGGCGCGCGATCGCTTTTGCGGTTGTGTGCGCGCGTTGTAAATCGGAGGTCACAATCAAATCGATGGTTTGATTCGCAAGATTCGCGCCAAGCTGGGCGGCTTGAGATTCTCCGCGCGGGCTGAGCGCAACGTCGGTCTGCCCAATGTACCGTTTTTGCTCATTCTCGAACGTTGCGCCGTGACGCACGAGCAATAATCGCATCGCCAAATCAATCCGCGTCGTCTTGCGATAACTGCCGCGTGAGCCGGTACCCCACTCCATGCACAGTCTCGATGATGCGCGGGTGCGACGGGTCTTGCTCGATTTTTTGGCGGAGTCGACTGATCGTCGGTTTCAGCAGATCGGTCTCATCGCTGGACGTCAAGCCCCAGACCGCCGTCAACAACTGGCGATGCGAAAGCGCCATGCCGTCGTTGACGAGCAGGTACTCGAGCAAACGGAACTCGGTGGGCGTGAGCGCGACGGGTTGACCGTGCCGGGTAACGCTATGCGCCGGGATGTCCACGACCAGCGCGCCGATGCGGTACCGCGTCGGCTTGGCGCTGCGCTCGGACATGGAGGGCATCTCGGCGCGACGCAGCACGGCGCGGATGCGCGCCTGGAGTTCCACCAGACTAAACGGCTTGGTCACGTAATCGTCTGCGCCCAGATCAAGCCCGCGCGCCTTGTCGGCTTCATCGTCGCTGCCAGTCAGCACAATGATCGGAACGTCTGACACTTGGCGAATCAATCGGCAAGTTTCCCAGCCGTTCAACTTGGGCATCGTGATGTCCAAAAGCACGAGACTGGGCTTTTCGCTTTCCATCATCTGTAGACCGGCGATTCCGTGACTGGCGGAAACAAAACGATAGCCCGCTTTGGTTAGGTTGAGTTCGGTCAGACGCACGAGCGCCTCATCATCGTCGATCATCAGAATCGTCGTGTTCATACGGAAATTTTCTCTTCCTCTGCGCTTGCCTCTTCCGACGAATTGTCGGCGACTGTAAACAACGAGAAGACGAAACTCGCGCCGCCTTCCTTTCGATTTTCCGCCCAGATTTCGCCGTTGTGTACGCGGAGCAATTCGCGCGCGATGTACAATCCCAAACCGTAACCGCGCGTCCAATTGTGCGATGAATGCGCGCCGCGCGAGAACGGCTCGAAGATGCGCTGGAGTTGCTCTGGTGGAATTCCCGCGCCCTGGTCGTCGACGCGAACCAGCACGCGGTCGCCCGTCGGCGCGAGGTCTACTTGCACCTCGATGGAACCGCCGGGCGGCGAATATTTGCGCGCGTTGTCCAGCAGATTGCGGACGACGATTTCCAACAGCGCGCGGTCTGCCCAAACCAACGGATCGATTTGGGGCGCGCGCAGCGACAGCGCGCGGTCGTCGCCGATCCACGCCAGGCGCGTGTTTTCCATCGCGCTGTTAAGAAATTCGGCGATGGGAACTGGCTGCAAGTGGACCTGAAGGCGCCCGGCGTCGACGCGCGTGAGCTGCAGTACTTCTTCGACGACCTGACGCAGGCGGCGCGTTTGCTGCTGCAGGATGCCGACCACTTCGTGGTAGGATTCGTGGTCGCTCACCGGATCCAACAGTCCTAGCATCTCCACCGAGCCGGTTACGGTGCTCAGCGGTGCGCGCAGTTCGTGCGAAACCATCGCCACAAAGTCGGACTTGAGTTGCTCGACTGCTTTCAGTTGTGAGATGTCGTGTATCCCGACCACCAGTCGCTGTGGTTCCGTGGCTGTTTCGCCTGGCGAGACCGGCGCGCAACTTACCGCGAGCCAACGCTGCTGTCCATCGCGCGTGTAAGCGCGCATTTCGGCGGACGCCTGCTCGGAATTGGATTGTAACGCCAGCGTCAGCGGGCAGAGCCGTTCGTGTTCCTCGGCTTCTTCCGGCCTAGTGCCCCGGCAGCCCAAAACTTCCCAGCAATGTCGTCCCAGCGCCTCGCTTTTCTGCCAGCCGCTCAATCGCTCTGCCGCCGGGTTGAATTGCAAAATCGTGCGCTGCGCGTCCACCAGCATCACGCCATCCGCGCTGGCGTCGATGATAGCTTGCGTTTGTTGTCGTTCCACCGCCAACGTCGCGATGGTCGAGCGCAAGTTGAGCCGCATCGTGTTGAATGCTGTCGCCAGTCGTCCCAGTTCATCCCCGCGCGCGATCTGCGGTTCGACCTCCAGGTCGCCGGCGGTTATCGCTTCCGTCGCGTGGAGCAACGCGGAGAGCGGGTCGGTCAGCGAGCGCGTGATCAACACCGCCAGCAAAATCGAGAGCGGGATGGAGAAGAGGGTCAGCGCAAGGATCAACCCGGTGGCGCGGCTGCTCTGCTGTTGCACCGTCGCCGCTTCGGTCGCCGCCTCGCCCTGTTCCAAAGTTCGCAGTTGAACCGTCGCATCGAGCAAAGATTGCACGAAGGGCGCTTGCTGGTTCTGCTCGAGCGCCTGCGCCTCTGCGATCTTGCCGCTGGCGACGAGCGATTGGATTTGCTTCGACGCACTGCTGCTGCGCGCCAGCCCGTCGATGAACTGCTGTACCAGCGTGGTATCATTCGACGCGGTGCCCGATGGGTCCGGCGGCTCGAACGCTTGAAGCGTAGCGCGCTGCGTGGCAATTTCGTCGAGGGTGGTAGTCAACGCGGCGAGATCGCCGGTCACATCCGTCTCGCCCGCGCTGACCAAGCGCTGCTCTAGGTCGCGCTGCCGAAAGAGCGAAGTGCGGAGACGTCCGATGATGGTGACTTCGGGTAAATCGTGCGTAGTGAGTTCGGTGGTTGTGGTCGTCAGGGCGCTGAGTTGCTGAGCTGCCAGGAGACCGATCACGCCGGTCAGCAGGATGATCGCCAGAAAGCTCACGAGCAAGCGAGGACCAATAGAAAGCCAGCGCCGCCGGACGACGCGTTTGCCGTGTGCGGCGGCTTGCTGCAATTTCTGTGCGGTCACTGTTGCCACTGGTTTCTTCTTTCCAAACATTCTGCCGCGAACTGCGACAGTCTCATTATAACACGGAATGGGCGCGCTGACGCGCGTCTGTCGCTCACGACGCGACCGCTGCCTCCGCGCGCTGATTCTGCCGCGCCGCCGCGTTCATCGCCGCGCCGAACACATCCACGCGCGCGTCCGCCGCGTCGACGCGGTCGTGACCGTTGCCATTTGACGCTGGCGCGCGGACGCCGCTGGCGCGACCGATGCCGCGATACGTAAAGCCCAAGTTCGATATCTCGGTCGGCTCATACATATTGCGCCCATCGATCAGCACGGGCTGACGCATACTGGCGCGAATCCGCCGCAGGTCTAGCGACTTGAATTCGTTCCAGTCGGTCACCAAGACCAGCGCGTGGCATCCCTCGGCGACCGCGTACGCGTCCTCGCAAAACGTCACGGGCGTGCCGCGCAGCGCCTGCGCCGCGGTCTGCCGCGCAACGGGATCGTACGCGCGCACCTGCGCGCCCTGCTGGACGAGCGCGCGGATAATATCCACCGCTGGCGCTTCGCGCATATCGTCCGTATCGGGCTTGAACGCAAGACCCAGGATGCCGATGGTCGCGCCGCGCAGGGTACCCAGGATCGAGACCAATTTTCGGACGACGTGGCGGCGCTGGTCGCGGTTGATCTCCATCACGGCGTTCAGCATCTGCGGGTGCAGACCTGCGCGGTCCGCCATGTCCGCCAGTGCGGCGACATCTTTGGGGAAGCAACTACCGCCGTAACCGATCCCCGCGTCGAGGAACGCGCGACCGAGTCGTCGGTCGTAGCCGATGCCCGCCGCGACTTCTTTCACGTCCGCGACGAGTTGCTCGCAGATTTGAGCGATCTCGTTGATGAACGAAATCTTGGTGGCGAGGAGCGCGTTGGAAGCATACTTGATCATCTCGGCGGTGGCGAGGTCGGTGATGAGGATGGGCGCGCGCAAGGACAGGTAAAGTTGCGCGACTTCTTCAGCTGCCGCGCGCGTGGTCGAACCCAGGACGACTCGGTCAGTATGCTGGAAATCCTGGATCGCACTGCCCTCGCGCAGAAATTCTGGATTCGACACGACGGCGAAGGCGATGCCGCGCGCGCGCGAATGCTCTGCGATAATGTTTGCGACCAGTGTGCCGCTACCGATCGGCACGGTGCTCTTGTTGATGATGATCGCGTCGTGGTCCAGGTGTTCGCCGATGCTGTGCGCGGCAGATTCGACGTAGGACATATCAGCGCTGTGTCCGTCCGCCGCGGGCGGCGTGTTGACCGCGATGAAGATGAATTCGGCGGCGGCATCGCCGTTCAGCGCATCGGCGTAGCTCGTTGTAAAGCGCAGCCGTCCCGCCTTGGCGTTGCGCGCGACGAGTTCTGCCAACCCAGGTTCGTGGATGGGAAGCACGCCCGCTTGCAACGAGGCGATTTTTTCAGGCGCGATGTCGAGGCAGGTCACGTGATTGCCCAGATCCGCCAGACAAGTTCCCGTGACCAAACCGACGTACCCCGTACCGATCATACAAATGTTGCTCATTCTATTTTCCTTTGTAACTGCTCACCGCTGAGGCGCAGAGAGCGCAGAGGTCACTTTTTTCTCTCCGCGTCCTCGGCGTCTCTGCGGTGAATCTGAGTAGGGTTGAGTAGATGCTTTCCTTTTCTCTTATTTTGTCGTGGCAAGAAGTAACCTTACCTTCCGCTTCACGCCAATTGCATCGCGGGTTCCGCGAGCAGTTCGGTTAACCAAGCCGCTTCCGCGCGCAGACCGTCCATCAGCGAATAGCGCGGCGCAAAGCCCAGTTCGTTGCGCGCGGCGCTCGTATCTGCTGAAGTATGCGCGGCATCACCAAGCTGGCGCGATTGGTAGACCACCTGCGCGGGTTTCTCGGTGATTTCTTGCAGCAAGCGCAGCACTTCGTTGACCGTCACGCGCGTGCCGCCACCCAGGTTGTAAAACCCGCCCGCGCGTCCGTGATGCATCGCGGCGAGATTCGCCGCCACGATGTCGCCGACGTAGGTGAAATCGCGCGACTGCTCGCCGTCGCCATAGATCGTGATCGGTTGATCCGTCAGAATCGCGCGGATGAATTTGTGAAACGCCATATCGGGACGCTGACGCGGACCGTAGACCGTAAAGTACCGCAGCGAAATCGTCGGCAAGCCGTGCTCTGTTGTGTAGAGACGGCAGAGATGCTCCGCCGCGAGCTTGGTCACGCCATACGGCGAGATCGGCACGGTCGGGCTGTCCTCGCGGACGGGCTGCGTCGCGGCGTTGCCGTAGATGGAAGAAGACGACGCATAGATGACGCGCTGTACGCCAGTCTGCTTCGCCGCCTCCAGCAGGCGCTGCGTGCCGAGCACGTTGTGCCCAACATAGGAAGCAAAGCCATCGCCCCAACTGGTACGCACGCCCGCTTGCGCTGCGAGGTGAAAGACGTAATCCACGCCCTTCAAAAGCTTGACGAGATTTGCGGAACGCAGATCGGTTTCGACGAACTGAAAGTTCGGCGATTGACGCAACTGCGCCAGATTGGTCTCTTTCGTCGCACGCGGATAGAAATCGACAAAAGCGTCCACGCCGATCACGCGATAGCCGTGAGCGATCAACGATTCGGCGAGGTGCGAGCCGATAAAACCGGCGACGCCAGTGACGAGACAGGTTTCTTGCGAAGGTTCATTGTAGTACATGAGATGTAGACTCCCTTTTTTGAATTGCAATGCTTGTGTCTTTAGGACACTGATTCACACTGATAGACACAGATAAAAACAAAATCTGTGTGAATCTGTGTTTGTCTGTGTCCAATTGAGCGTTTAGTTGAACGCGAGCGCGAGATTGGATTCCAAACTGCGCGATTGCAGCGAATACAGTCGATAGTAATATCCGCGCGCTGCCAGCAGTTGCGCGGGCGTGCCCGATTCGACGATGCGTCCATCGTCGATGACTAGGATGAGGTCGGCGCGTTGGATGGTCGAGAGACGATGCGCGCTGACCAGCGTGGTGCGCCCGACCATCAAGCGCTCCAGCGCCTCGACGACGCTTTGCTCGGACTGCGCGTCCAAGCCGACCGTCGGCTCGTCGAGCAGCAGGAGCGGCGCTTGCCGCACCATCGCCCGCGCAATCGCGAGGCGCTGGCGCTGTCCGCCCGAAAGCCCAACGCCGCGCTCTTCGAGAATCGTGTCATACCCTTTCGGCAGGCGGACAATAAATTCGTCGGCATTCGCTTCGCGCGCCGCGGCGATGATTTCCGCATCGGTCGCCGTCGGTCGTCCGTAGGCGATGTTCTCGCGGATGCTCGCGCGGAAGAGCATCGGGTCTTGCGGCACCAGCGCGATCTGCTGGCGCAGACTCGCCAGCGTATAGCCGCGAATATCCTGACCATCGACGCGAATCTGTCCGCGCTGCGGATCGTAGAACCGTTGAAGGAGGTGCAGGATGCTGCTCTTGC
Organism: Anaerolineae bacterium; assembly: GCA_027457205.1. Lineage (GTDB taxonomy): Bacteria > Chloroflexota > Anaerolineae > UBA4142 > UBA4142 > DAIDTM01. Next base: position 8,582 of record DAIDTM010000473.1, read on the forward strand.
CCGCGCCCGTGTGACCCACCAACGCGACCATCATTCCTGGTTGCACCTTGAACGACACATCGTGCAGCACAGGATGTTGAGCGTCGTAGCCAAAGTGGACGTGATCGAACGCGATAAAGCCGTTGAACGGTCCAGCGGGTTGCGCGTCGGGACGGTCGATGATCGTCGGGACGGTCTGCAACAGATCGAGAATGCGTTCTGCGCTGGCAGTGGCGCGGGTAAACGTATTGCTGAGTTTGCTGATCTGGCGCATCGGTTTGTACATCGTGCGGAGATACGACGTGAGCACCAACAGATCGCCCACCGTGATCCACGCCTGCATCACCAACAGCGCGCCGATCGCCAACACCAGCATCATTCCCACGTCGGTCATCAGACTGACCACCGACGGCATACTGGACTCGAGGTCTGCGGCGATCTCGCCCAGGCGCAGCGACTCGCCAATGCTTTCCTGATAAACTTGTTTGGCGTGCGCCTCCATGCCAAACGCTTGCACGACGCGAATGCCCAGCAAATTTTCCTGCGCCACCGCATTGGCGTTGCCTTCCTGGCGGCGCGCTTGCCGCGCGACTTGCTTGATGCGGACCAAATACTTGCTCAAGATAAAGTACAGCGCGAGCGCAATCAGGATGCCGAGTCCGCCGAAGATCGGGTTGATCAACACGAGGATGGAAATCATTCCAACGATAATCATGCCGCTGAGCAGCAGCGACGGCAGCGCGATCACCAGCATATCCTGAATCGCTTGCACATCCGAAGTCAGGCGCGTCAAGAGATCGCCCAGGCGCTGCCGATCGTAGAACGATGGGCTGAGTTCCTGGAGATGGGCGAACAGCGCGCAGCGAATTCGAAAGACGACGCGCTGCCCCGTGACTGCCAGGAGACGCGTGCCCGCGTACGTCGCGCCTGCGCTGACGAGCGCAAGCCACAACAACGCGAGGCACAGCACGTCGAGCAGGAGAAAGTGATTCTGCGCGACCGATGCGGGAATCAACAGCGTCCAGGGACTGTGCAAGTGTTTGCCGAGCAGCACGTTATCGAAAATGAGCTTGACGGGCCAAGGCGCTGCCAGACTCGCCAGCGTGTCAAGGAACAAAATCAGCAAAGCCAGAGTGATCGTCCAGCGGTAAGGTTTGGCATACGGCAGAAACGCGCGCAGCGTCCCGATTCGTCGGGGTGATGGTTTCGATGTTTTCGCATTCATAGCGCTGCCACCTCAAGCAGAGGCGAATCGATATGTTCGCCCAACGCTGTTCGTTCGATGATCTGCTGCGCGATGGTCTGCCACGACGAACGGAGCCACGCCTGCGCGGCGGCGCGCGCGCCCAACTCGCGGCGCAGCGCGGCGTCGCCGATCACACGGAACAGCGCAACGGCAAGCTCGTGCTGATCGTCGGGCGGATACAGCAAACCGCACGCGCCCGTCGCGCCTTGCAGCAGCGAAGGAAGTTGACCCAGCATCGGCGCGACGATTGCGCGCCCCATCGCCAGATACTCCATCACTTTGAGCGGCGAAAAATAAAATCCATCGCTGGAAATGTACGGCGCAACGGCAATGTCCATCGCGGCAAGATACGTCGGCATATCCGAATGCGGCACCGCGCCCGTAAAGGTCACCGCCGCGCTCACGCCCAGTTCATGCGCTAGCAGTTCCAACTGCTCGCGCTGCGGTCCATTGCCGATGATGAGCAGATGCAGCGCCGCGCCGCTGGATGCGCGACGGCTCAATACGTTGTTGATGCTGGCGAAGGCGCGCATCAGCATATCGACGCCGTGCCAGGGCTTGAGACTGCCCGAAAAACCGATGACCAATTTATCTTCCAGTGCGTAACGGCGACGCACCGCGCTGCCATCGACCGACGGGTGAAAGTGCGCCAGGTTGACGCCGTTCGGCAGAACGACGATGCGCTCGCGCGGCGCGCCGTACTGCAATAGGTACGCGCGCACACCTTCGGAGACGGCGACCATTTGGTCGACTCCCGCAAAAACCGCGCGCTCAATGTCTTCGGCTTCGCGTTCGAGCGTCAAGCCCCAATAGCGGCGGCGTTCTTCGACCAGCGGCGCATTGACTTCCAGAACGCACGGACGATCCAGCGCGCGCGCCAGAGTCAGCCCCGCCGCGCTGAAAAGCGCGTGACGCGCGATGATGAGATCGGGCGCAAAATCCTGCAACAGCGGCAATGAGGCTTGGATGAATGCTGGGTCAGCGAGGATGTGCGTTACCTCCGACAGGAGATGCGCGTGATCGTGCTGCGCGTCCAGGCGCGCGATGCCCGCGGCGATGATGCTCGCCGTGCGCTTGAGTTGTTCTGACGGAGCGAGCACCGTCAATGTCGCGCGGGTCTCGTTCGTATCGACGTTCGACGCGCCATCGGCGGTCCCTGCTGCGCTAAAGATGCGGACTTGATGCCCCAGTTCGACCAGCGCATCCGTAAACTCGCGCACGTGAACCGATGCGCCCTTGTTTCCCAGAACGGGTACGCCAGGATCGGCGCAGATGTAAGCGATTTTCATATTGACCTCAAGCCGCCTCTACCATCACGCGGCGGTTGGTGATCCACCGCTGAATGCGAAGACTATCCAGTTCGTCGATGATCGCTTCGCGCGCTAACGTTTGCCCGCGAAACGATATGCCCGCCGCGGCAAGCTGCTGTTCTTGCGGACGCGGCTGCAAGAGCGATTGCTGAACGCGCTCGATCATTGCGGCGGGCGTCAGCGAATCGGGATGAATCATCTGCGCTAGTCCGTGCTTGGCAAGCGCCGACGCGCGGATCAGTTGTTCTTGGCGCGGCGTCGCGCGTGGAACGAGCAGAACGCGCTGCCGCATCGCCACGAGTTCGCAAGTCGTGTTGTATCCCGCCATCGCTACCACCAAGTCCGCCGAAGCGAGCAGCGGCAGTGGATCGGTCAGGAACGTTTCGATCTTGATTTGATTTGCGGGCAAGCGGGAAGCGAGTTCGCGCAGTTCGCTCTGTTCGCGCGCATCCATCAGCGGTCCAGTCAGGAGCACGCTGGAGAATGGAATGGTGGACAATTGCCGCAGCCCCAATAGGTAAGCGCGCATCATCGGGAAACCATCGCCGCCGCCGCCCGCCGTCAGCACGACGAGGCGTTCCGCGGATGAATTGGCGCGGGGTTCTGTCGTCATTGGCGATGCGTCCGTCAATCGGTCCAGGTAGCCGCAGTAGCGCACGCGTTGCTCCACCGCCGCGGGCAAGGCGTACTCCGCGCCGATGTCGTAGAGTTCTTGCGAGCCGTAAACCAGAATCAGGTCATAGTCGTGTTCGAGTGTGCGATAGATACCTTCTTGCGCCCAGGTCTTGCGGACGCTTTGGCTCGCATCGACAATGTCGCGCAAGCCGAGCACGCGCAGACAATCGGGCTGGGTGTTCCGCAACATCGCCAGCGTTGGCAGCACTTCGCCTTTCAAACCTTGTGGCGCGTGATCGACGATGAAAACGTCGGGCTGATACGCGCGCGCCGTTTCGAGCAAAAGCGTTGCTCGCAAATCGCAAATGGCGCTCAGGTCCAGATCGAGATTGCGCGCGCGATACGCGCCATTGCCCTGCTTGGTCACCGCGGGAAGTTTGACGGTGTCCGTGCGCGGCGGCAGCGTAAAAGAATGAGCCAGCGGCGAACCCGTCACGATCAACACTTCGGCGTTGGGCAGCGCGGCGATAAAATGAGTCGCCAGCGAAAG
>DAIDTM010000474.1 GCA_027457205.1 Anaerolineae bacterium
CTGGATGCCGCGACCGGCGCGGTCAAATGGAGTTATGCGACGAATAACCGCGTCGTCGCGTCGCCGGCGGCGGCGAATGGAACCCTGTTTGTCTCTTCGTACGACCGGTTGTTGTACGCGCTGAACAGCGCGGATGGCAAACCCAAGTGGATTTTGGATACCGGCAGCGGCAAGCTGGTCACACCCACGCCTGCCAGCAAATAGCGCGCTCTCATTTTGAGAACCTTAACCGCGCGGGCGGTAAGTGGACGGTAAGTTAGGAGTTGGTGGATGTTCGATTTTCTCGCCCCCGTCTGGAATACTTTTATCTTCAACCCGATGGTGAACGTACTCCTGTTCATCTACGTCCTCATCGGCAATTTTGGCATTGCGATCATCGCGTTCACGCTGCTGATCCGGCTTATCACACTGCCGTTTTACGGACAGCAGCAAAAGGCAATGCGAAAACAGCAATCGTTGATGGCGAGCAAAGAATGGCAGGAGATGCAGAAAAAGTACGCCAAGGACAAGGAGAAATTGTCGCAGGAACAGATGCGGCTCTACCGCGAAAACGGAGTGAATCCGCTGGGCGGCTGTCTCCCTGCGCTGATCCCCTGGCCCATTATGATCGGACTGTATCAATCGATCACGATGGTGATGGGCGCGCAGCCAGAACAACTGATGGAATTGTCCAAGCATCTGTACAACCTGCCGCAACTGATCGCCGCAGTGCCGGTGCAGAGTTTCTTCCTCGGTTTGAACCTTGCCACCGCGCCGACGGGCATCGGCTATATTGTGCCGGCGCTCGTTCTCGCCAGCACCTGGGTGCAGCAAAAAATGATGACGATGCCGAACGCGGATCCGCAAGCCGCGCAGATGAATCAATCGATGCAGCTGATGATGCCGCTCTTCATCGGCTACATTTCGCTTTCGTTTCCGATTGGTTTGTCGCTCTACTGGATCGTCTTCAATATCATCGGAATTATTCAGCAATACATGACGAATGGCTGGGGCAGTCTTGCGACCAGTTTGCCATTCTTCAGCGCAGCGCCGGCAACCGCTGGCGCGGATAAAGGGAAAAAGAATGTCGGGAAAAAGTCTTGAGGTTTCCGGCGCGTCCGTCGAACATGCCATTGAAAAGGGACTGACGGAGCTGGGACTTGAACGCGACGCGGTAAACGTCGAAATTCTAAGCGACGGCTCGCGCGGGCAGGCGGAACCGGGCGCGCCAGCGCGCGTCCGACTGACTCCGCTTGGCGAACCGGACGTCGCGGACGACGGGACCGCCGATGCGCGCACATCGGCAAAAGAGATTCTCGAAACGCTCTTGCGCGGGATGGGTTTGCGCGCGAGCGTGGAGGTGCTGCCGGACGCCGGCGCGGAAGACGCGCACGCGTTCGTGCTCAACATCGTCGGCGACGATTTGGGCGTGCTGATCGGTCGCCGCGGCGAGACGCTGCGCGATTTGGAATATCTGACGCGCCTGCTCGTCACGCACGAAACCGCCAAATCGCCCAAGCTCGTGGTCGACGTCGAAGGGTACCGCACGCGCCGCGAGCGCCAGCTGCGCGAACTGGCAAAGCGCATGGCGGAACGCGTCCAGTCGAATCGTCAGCCGATCACGCTGGAAGCGATGCCGCCGAACGAGCGTCGCATCGTCCACCTTTCACTGCGCGATCATCCCACCGTCAAGACGCAGAGCATCGGCGAAGGCGATCATCGCCGCGTGATGATCCTGCCAAAATGATGACGGATGACGGACGACCGATGACGGAGAATCACTCAACCGTCCACCGTCTTTCGTCCTCCGTCGGTCAAACGATGATTGATTTTCTCGTCATTGGTCACGTGGTTCAGGACGTCGTGCCGGAGGGCTACACCGTCGGCGGGACCACCACCTACAGTTCGATCACTGCGCGCAATCTGGGGCGAAGGCCGGGCATTGTCACCCGCCTCGCCCCTGATTTTGTGTTGCCTCCCGTTCTGCACGATGTCGCGGTTGCGCGCGTTTCCTCCGCGCAAACGACGACGTTTCACAACATCTATCACGACGGACACCGCCAGCAATTTCTGCTCTCGGTTGCCGACGCGATTCAGCCGGACGATGTGCCCGCTGAATGGCGCGCCGCGCCGATCGTGCACCTGGGTCCGCTCGCGCGCGAGCTTGATCCGCGGTTCGCTACACTTTTTCCACATTCGCTCGTCGGCGTGACGCCGCAGGGCTGGCTGCGCCAGTGGGACGAATCGAAACGCGTCCGAATGCGACCGTGGAAAGAAGCGCGCGAGATTCTGCCGCACGTCGATGTGCTGGTCCTGAGCGAAGAAGATTTGAACGGCGACGCGGCGCTGATGGACGAGTACGCGCGCTTGACGCGCATCGCGGTGATGACACAGGGACGCGAGGGCTGCGTCGTGTTCACGCAAGGGCAAGCGCGGCACATCCCCGGTTTTCCGGCGCGCGAGGTCGATCCAACCGGCGCGGGCGATGTCTTCGCCGCCGCGTTTTTCATTCGCCTGCAGGAAACGCAAGACCCTTTTGACGCCGCGCGCTTTGCGAACGCGGTCGCGTCGTTCTGCGTACAAGCGCCAGGCGTCGCCGGCATCCCGACGCGCTCACAAGTAGAAGAACGATTGTCCAATAGTCGGATCGTCTTGTAGTCACCTAGTCAAGACTATTCGACCATCAGACTACGAGACTAGATGACGATTACCTACACTTTCGCCAACCAGAAAGGCGGCGTCGGCAAGACGACCACCGCGATCAACCTCGCCGCGAACCTCGCCGTGCGCGGCAAGCGCGTGCTCCTCGTCGACATCGATCCGCAGGCGAACGCCACCTCATCGCTCGGTGTGGACAAAGCCGCGCCGATCTATTCGATCTACCACGCGCTCGTCGACGGCGTGCCCATCGACCAAATCGTAATGCTCACCAAGCGGCTGCACCTCGATCTCGTCCCGTCCGCGCCGACGCTTGCGGGCGCGGAGGTGGAATTGGTCGGCGAAGAGAAACGCGAACACCGCCTGGCAAATGCACTCGCGCCGCTGGCGGAGCGCTACGATTACATCTTCGTCGATTCGCCGCCGTCGCTGGGCTTGCTCACCATCAACGCGCTCGTCGCCGCCAACGCGGTGATTATTCCGATCCAGTGCGAGTACCTCGCGCTGGAGGGCTTGTCGCAGCTCATCAACACGATCCAATTGGCGCAGCAAAGTTTGAACCCGCGTCTGCGGATCGCCGGGATGGCGATGACGATGTACGATTCGCGAACGCACCTCGCCTTGCAAGTCGTCGAAGAAGTCGCCAAACATTTCCCCGAATTGATTTTTCACACCGTCATTCCGCGCAGCGTTCGCATCGCCGAAGCGCCAAGTTACGGCGAGCCGCTCGTCTCCTTCGATCCCAAATCGCGCGGCGCACAGGCGTACGAGGAACTGACGAAAGAGTTGCTTGCGCGTGAAGCGACAAGCAGGACGGAAGACGGAAGGCGGAAGACGGAACAATTTCATCCGTCATCGGTCGTCCGTCCTTCGTCAGGGAGTTAGACATGGCTCCACCCAAACACGGTCTCGGTCGCGGGCTGGGCGCGCTGATTCCGCCCGGCACCACCACCGCGCTGGCGCAAGGCGTGCGCGAGGTTCTCGTCGCGGCGATCACGCTGAATCCACGCCAGCCACGCCACAAGATGGATCCGGACGCGCTGCGCGGACTGGCGGATTCGATCAAAGAACACGGGTTGATCCAACCGCTCATCGTGACCCTCGCGCCGGACTCGACTGAACTCGCGCCGCGCTACCAGCTCATCGCCGGCGAGCGGCGCTGGAGCGCGGCGAAACTCGCCGGCTTGGAGCGCGTGCCGGTGATCGTCCGCGGCGCAACGCCGCAGGAAATGCTGGAGCTAGCGCTCGTCGAAAACATCCAGCGCGCGGACTTGAATCCGCTGGAAGAAGCCGCGGCATACCGTTCGCTAATGGACGATTTTGGTTTGACGCAGGAGCAAGTCGCCGCGAAGGTCGGCAAGAATCGCACAACGGTGGCGAACGCGCTGCGCCTGCTGAAACTGCCGCCCGAACTTCAAGCCGCGCTGGCAGACGAATCGATCAGCGAAGGGCACGCGCGCGCGATTCTCACCGTGGAAGACGAGTCGCGGCAGCACGCGCTGCTGCGCGCGGTGATCGACGGCGGTTTATCGGTGCGGCAAACGGAAGAAACCGCGCGCCGCGCCAATGCGGAATCGGAACCGAAAGCGCCCGCCGCGCCGGCGCACGCCGGCGCGCGTGCGCCGCGCGAAGAACGCGAGATGCCCGCCGCTACGCGCGCGCTCGAAGACGATTTCCGCAAGGCGCTGGGCACCAAAGTACAGGTCTCGCGCTCGCGCCAAGGCGGCAAGATTGTGGTATACTTATATTCGGAAGAAGAACTCGAAGTGATTTACGAAAACATCGTGGGACGAGGGTAACGCCTCGCCATTGAGGTTTGGATGAGCGACCGCGTCGTATCGCCAAAACCGAATGACGAAGAGGGCAAGCTCGAACTCTCGCTGCGCCCCAAACGACTGGACGAGTACATCGGTCAGGACAAGGTCAATCAGAACTTGAAGATTCTGATCGAAGCGGCGAAAGCGCGCGGCGAAGCGATCGATCACGTTTTGCTGTACGGACCGCCGGGCTTGGGCAA
>DAIDTM010000475.1 GCA_027457205.1 Anaerolineae bacterium
TCAACACATCGCGCACTTCGGGATGCGCCTCAAAATATTGCGCGATCGCCTCGATGCGGCTCTTGTGCGCCGGCATCATACCGGTGCCAACCATGCGCCGCCGCGTGCAGTGCCGGCAGTACGCCACGCACTGATCGGTTATATCGACCAGCACGCGGTCGGGATAGCGGTGCACCAGCCCGGGGACGGGCATGTGCGCGTCTTCGCCCAGCGGGTCTTCCAGGTCGGGATCGTCGAGCACAAATTCCGCCATGGTTGGAACCACTTGCCGGCGAATCGGGCAATTCGGATCGTCAGGGTCCATCAGCGCGGCAAAATGCGGCGTGATCGCCATCTTCAGTTCCGGCTTGAGCCGCACCGCTTGCGCTTCATCCGGCGTCAGGTGGATGAGCTGCTCCAGTTGCTCCAGCGTCGTGATGCGGTGGCTCATCTGCCAGCGCCAATCGCTCCACTGTTCTTGCGACACATCCGCCCACAGGCGGCTGCGTCGCTGATGGGGTCGCAAGTCCTCAGCCAGCGCTGTCATCGCTGGCAACGGTAGCACGTCCGGCGTTTGAGGACTTGCGAGACTACCCGGGGGCTCCTTTTCGGTATATTCGGTTGTAAGCGCTTCCATTTTCTATAGGTACCTTCCTTTTGGATTTTCGCGCGTGACGCGCCGTTCTGTGAGATCGACTTGCGAGCCACTGGCTCACGCCGATTCGATTCTGCACGATCACTCCAACGCGTTGCCCTTGATCCACACTGATCGGCGGCACGATGCGTCAATGACGACCGCGCTTACATCCTCCTGTTATTCAGCGAGCTTTTCCACTCAATGTCAATCCGGTGAAAACCCGCTCCAGAACATCTTCGTGATCGATGGTCGTCACCGCGACGACTTCATCGCCCGCTGCCAGCAGCGTATCGCCGTGCGGCACCACGCCCTTGCCTCCGCGAATAATCAGCGGGACCACGCAGTCTTCCGGGATATTCAAATCTCTGAGCGATTTGCCAATCGCCGGCGAGTCCGCCGGCACTTTGGCTTCCACGAACGACGTTCCCACTTCGCGCAGCGTCAGCAAATGCACCAGCGACTGCGCCGGGATTTCGCGTTCGATCTGCGCTAGAATCAAGTCGGTCACCGAGACAGTATGATCGATGCCGAGCAGTTTGAAGATGTGCTCGTTCTTCGGATTGTTGATCCGGGCAATGGTGCGCTTGACGCCGAATTTCTTTTTTGCCATCTGGCAGATCATCAAGTTGTCTTCGTCGTCGCCGGTCACGGCAATCGCCAGATCCGCGCGGCTCATCCCGGCTTCTTCCATCACGGTCGAATCCGTCCCATCGCCGCGCTGGGCGATGCTGCCCAGTTCCACTGAGATGTTATCGCATTTCCGCTTGTCTTTTTCGATAATCAGAACTTCGTGCCCCGCGCCCAATAGCGTCTTGCCAAGATAATAGCCCACCTTGCCGCCGCCAACGATAATGATATACATCCAGGTCTCCCAGTCAGAAAGCGATTACTTCTTTGAACTACCGTTGCCAACGATCATGTCGTGAATCTTGTCCGATCCAATGACGGTCGGGCAAACGGTCTCCATCATTCCGAGCGTGTGATAGGTATCCTCGCGCACCGGATCGTACATCCGCGCGATCACGCGCGGCACCTTGAACACCAGCTTGGCGATCTCAGAAGCCATTGCGTTGGTATTGTCGCCGTTCGTCACGGCGATAAAGACGTCTGCGTTTTCGATGCCGGCGCGCTTGAGCACATCCTCGTCGATGCCCGTGCCAAAAACCATCCGTCCGCGGAAATCACTGCTCAGTCGCGCGAACGCCTCGGCGTTGCGGTCGATCACCACCACTTCATTGCCCTCGCGGTCTAACCGTCGCGCAAGATGCGCGCCCAAGCGTCCGCAACCCAAAATAATTGCCTTCATGCCTTCCTCCAGAATACTATACCACGAAAAGTACGTGACGTAAAGAGGTTTCGCGAATTTTTTAGGCGCGGCGACGTGCCGCTGCCTACGCGCTTACTTGAGCAGCTCCGCCAATCGCGTCTCGCTGCCGGTCTTGGCAACCGCCAGCAACTCATCGTCGGCAACCAGCTCTGTGTCACCGCGCGGCAACAACACCTGCCCCTGCCGGAAAATCGCGATGAGCCGCGTCTCCGGCGGCAAGTTTAGATCGCCGACGGTCTTGCCGATGACGCGCGCGCCTGGCGCAAGCCGCTCTTCGACCAGTGTCATCTCGCCGCGGCGCAGCTTGAGCAGCGCGACCATTTCGCCCAGTGACATTTCTTCCTGGATCAGGCGCGCCATCAGTCCGGACGAATTCACCGCAACGTCGACGCCCATCTCTTTGGTAAACAGCCAGGCATTTTTGGGATTGTTGACGCGGGCGATGATGCGCGGTACGTGAAATTCATTCCGCGCCTGCAGCGCAATCACCAGATTGTCTTCGTCGCCGCCAGTGACCGCCGC
>DAIDTM010000476.1 GCA_027457205.1 Anaerolineae bacterium
CGATCAGCGTGACCGCTGCATCGCGCCGCGCGATGAAAACGATCAACGGGATCGCGCTGGCGATGAACGTCAGGACGAGCGCGCCGACCAGCCACCACGCCGCCGGCGCGAACAGCGCAACCAGCGCAACGGCAACGATGACGAGGAATAGCCCCATCTGGATTTTCAGCGTCGCCGGCGTATGCGCGTCCCGCAGCATTTTGCCGGGATGTCGTCGATGCACGCGCACTTTCCAGTAGCCGATGCGAAACTTACGCCGCGCGTACGCTGCAAGCGTCGCCGCGTGGCGGTGGTAGACGACGGCGTCCGGCGCAAAGACCATCGCGTGACCCTTTTCCGCAAGGCGAAACGAAAATTCCTGGTCCTCCACCGACGCGGTCGGGAACGATTCATCGAAACCGTTGTTGACGAGAAAAACGTCGCGCCGATACGCCGCACTGTACGTGTCGATAAAGTCAATCATTTTCGCGCGGCGCATCCGCGCGTACTTTTCCTCGTACTCGATTTGTACGAACCGCGCGACCCGCTCGCGCTGCCGCGTGCGATACGTCCCCTTCGCGCCGACGACGTGCGGGTCGGCGAGCGCGGCGCACAGCGTTTCGATCCATTGCGTGGTGGGCTCGCAGTCCGCGTCCGTGAACAAGAGCAGATCGCCGCGCGCCGAACGCGCGCCGCAATTGCGCGCGGCTGCCGCACCGCGATGTTCCGCGCGAATGAGCCGCACCGACTGCAAGCGCGCGGCGATGTCGGCGGTCGCGTCGGTCGAGCCATCGTCGACGACGATGATCTCGTATTCTTCGCGCGGATACGATTGTGCGAGCAGCGCGGCGAGACACGGCGCTAGCGTCTGCGCGGCGTTGAAGGCGGGTACGATCACCGAGACGCGCATCGCGTTATCTCTCTCCATTTGCCTGAACCAGCGAGCGGTACGTCGCTCCGACGCGCGTAAAGTTCGCGCTGCCGGCGAACAGATCGCCGTTGTATCGTCCGCCGGAGTAGAGCGTGAACCACGCCCAGCCCTGGACGAGCCGCGTCTGCATCAACCAAAAAGTCGTCTCACGCATAAACCGCGTCACATCCTCGTCCGCAATTTTCGGACATCCGCAGCAGCCGCTCCCGTAGAGCACGCCGTACTCGGTCAGGAAGAGCGGCTGCATCGATTCGCCCACGCGCGCCATCCAATCGCGGAACGCGACGATGCGCGATTGAAATCGATTCACGTCGAGCGCGTCCGCGCACGCGTCGAGCAAATAGTTGTGAATGCTCCAGCCATCGACGCGTGGATAGCGACCGAACCGCGTGCGGTACGCCTCGCGGAACGCGTCTGCCCACTGCCAATCCGCGTTTGCGATTCCCGCTGGCACAATCGACGCGGTGGCGTCCGCGGCTTTGAGCGCGAAATAGAAAGCGTGATACCGCGCGGCGTATGCCGCCGGCGAAAGATGGTCTTGATTCGGATCGTTCGGCTCGTTGCCGAACTGCCACCATTCACCGCGATGCTGCCGCGCGATCGCCGGCGCGGCGCGCCAATCCGCGTTTGCGGCGACGAGGTACAGGCGCGGATGTCCGCCCACCGCTGCGCCGCGAAAATCAAAGTTAGTGTACCACACCGCGCCCAGTTGGTCCAACTCGGGCGCGCCGCCCAGGTTGTATCCCACCACGACGCCGAACGCGCGCGGCGCGGGCTTGGGGATGCCCGGTTGCTTCCACGGCGGGACGAGCGCGGCGGCGGCGATCAAACCCAGCAGCGCGGTGACACGAAAGAAAACAAAGAGTTTCATTATTTCATCAGAACGCGCCGCGTCCGCCCAGCACCGCCGGGATCGTCTTGAGCAAAAAGTAGAAATCTTTCCACAGCGAATAGTTTTCGATGTACGCGAGTTCCAGCCGCACGCGTTCGTCGAGCGTAAGCGCGCCGCGCCCGTACGTCTGCATCGGTCCGGTGATTCCCGGCTTGACCGCCAGCCGCCGGCGGTGCCAGTCCGAGTAAAGCGCGACGATTCGCATCTCTTCCGGGCGCGGACCGACTAAACTCATTTCGCCGTTCAGCACGTTGACGAACTGCGGCAGTTCGTCGAGACTGAACCGCCGCAAAATCTTGCCGACGCGCGTCACGCGCGGGTCGGCGGGAATCTTGAACACGGGCAGCGGCAATCGATTCTGCGCGATCACCTCGTTCAGCCGCGCCTCCGCGTCGGCGACCATCGAACGAAATTTGTACATCCGAAATGGTTTGCCGTCCCGCCCCGCGCGCATTTGGACGAACAGCACCGGACCCGGCGAATCGAGTTTGATCGCGATGGCGATCAACAGCATCAGCGGCGCGCTGACGATCAAGCCGCCGAGCGCGCCGATCACGTCGATCAGCCGCTTGAGTCCGCCGGTCATTCCTGTCGCCCGGTGATTTGAAACAGCACGCCGTTGCTCCGCATCGTCCACTGAACCAACCCTTCGCCCTGAATCGTCGAATAGACCGCGCGACCGGCGCGGCGGTTTTGATCGACGACCTCTTGCAGCCGCAGCGCGTACGTCGGCACGACGGACGCATCGGGCAGCGCGGGCATCAGTTGTTGCATCGCGTCGTAGTACCAATCGAATTGCAGCAACTCGCGGCTCACCACGACGACGCGCGACGAATCGGGCGCGCGGACGTATCGATAGTACCACAGCGCGAAGAGACGCTGATCGCCGTCCGCGATGATCACGGCGTCGCGCGGTACGTCGCGAAACGCCGACGCCGCGTAATCGATGGCGGTGTGGTCCTGCGACAGATCGAGCGTGGAGAAATTTGCGACGAGGTTAAAGCCGGGCAGGAGGATCAATGCGGCGATGAGACCGGCGCGCGCGCGTATTGGCGAGAAATAGCGCGCGAGGTCGGCGATGCCGTAGCCGAGCCACAACGCAAAGACGATGAACGCGGGCAGCAGGTAGACGTACGAGTTGCGCGAGGCGTAGACGACCGAGTAGCCAACGGCAAGCGCGAACGCCAATGCGAGCGCGAGGACGTTCCGCAGCGCGCGCGGCGACGCGCCCGTGAACATCTGCGCGACGCCCCACAGACCTAGCGCCGCGCCCCAGATGCCGAATTGCTGAAGCAAATAGCGCGCGGGCATTGCCACGCGCGCGAGCAGGCCTTGAAGTGGAAATCCGAAAAAGTAGGAATGGTACGGCGCGGCAGAAATCGTCCACCAAAATCCCGCCAGCGTGCTGGGGTTGCCCCAGTTCACCGGCGGGTTCGCGGACGCGCGGATCGGGAGGTACACGTACAGCAGCAGCGGCGCGAGAAGAAAAATAATTGCGCGCGTGATCTGGGCGCGGCTCCACTTGTCGCCGGCGAGCAGCCACAATGCGCTCGGCGCAAGCAGCACGATGCTGAGATGGTGCGCCAGTCCCAAGCCGAAGACGCCCGCGGCGAGTTCGAGCCGGCGTGGATGTTCTGAGAGCAAGACCGCGAGCAGCGCAGCGACGATGAGCGCGTTCAGCGCGTACGTCTCGGCGACGGTCGCTTGCGCCCACAAGAGCGGCGCGAACGCCAGCGTCAGCGCGGCGCACGCGGCGGCAAGCATCGATACTTCGGTGCGCGTGTCCGCCGGCATCATCGCGCGCGCGGCAAAGTAAACGCAGACGACGGCGCCTGCCGCTGCCAGCGCGGAAAAAAGCGCGACGCCCTGCGCCGGCTCGCCGAACGGCAAGCGCGCAAATGCCGCGGCAATCAAAGTGTAAAGCGGATAACCGGTCGGGTGCGGCACGCCGAGCGTGAACGCCGCGGTGACCAGATCGCCGCTGTCCGCCGCGTCGTTGCGCCACGTAATGCTCGGCGCGAGCGTGCGGACGTAAACAATCAACGCGGCGATGAAAAGAATTGCGGCAAGCCAGCGGTCACGCGCCGGGATAGATTTCATAGAGTCATCCGGAATGCTTCGTTGTTTTCTCGACCACCGCCATTATGCCCCGAAGCAAACTGAATGTCAATGCGATAGTACCTCCCAGTGAAATGGTTGCGCAAAAAGCAAAGACATTGGATCGCAAAGGACGCAAAGAACGCGAAGAAAGAAAATTTTCTGAACCTTTGCGACCTTCCCTGGCACTTGCGTTCCCGCCAGGGCAAGTGTGCGCTCTTTGCGGTTAAGCTTGTTTGGTTTTGGCTTATCCGAGGTAGGAGATTGCGCCCGCGCTCTGAAGAAGAGAAAAAACGGGCGAAGCATTTCGCTTCGCCCGTCCGAGTTCATTCCACGGTCACGCTCTTGGCGAGATTTCTAGGTTGATCGACATCGGTGCCGCGTTTGATCGCGACGTGGTACGCCAGCAGTTGCAGCGGCACGGTCGCGACCACCGGCGCGAGTTCTTCCGATACGTGGGGAAGGTAGACCACCTCGTCCGCGTGCTCGGCGATCCTGGCGTCGCCTTCCGTCGCGAGCGCGATCACCGGCGCGTTGCGCGCGCGGACCTCCTGGATGTTGCTCACGACTTTATCCAGCGTCGCGCTTTGGGTCGCAATCGCGATCACCGGAATGTCCGGGTCGAGCATCGCGATCGGACCGTGCTTCAACTCGCCGGCAGGATAGCCCTCGGCGTGCAGATAACTCACCTCTTTCAACTTGAGCGCGCCTTCCAGCGCGGTCGGATAGCCGTAACCGCGTCCGAAGAAGAAAATGCTCTTGCGCTGCCAGATTTTCTCCGCGACGCGGCGCATCTGTTGATCGGTCCCCAGCGCGCCTTCGACCACGTCCGGCAGCTGCGCGAACTGCAGTGCCAGCTCGGCGATGCGCGCCGCGGGAAGCGTTTCCCGCCGCCGCGCCCAGTCGAGCGCGATGAGTTCGAGTAGCACCACCTGTGCGCTGAACGTCTTGGACGCAACGACGCCGATTTCCGGTCCGACTTGGAGATTGACCGTCGCTGTCACGCCGCGCGTGATCGAGCTGCCGATCGTGTTCGTCAGCGCGAGCGTCTGCGCGCCGGCGGACTTTGCCAGCCGCATACTCGCGATCGTGTCCGCCGTCTCGCCGGACTGGGTGATGAGAATCGCCAGCGTGTGTTCGTCGATGACGGGACACGCGTAGCGAAACTCGGATGCGATGACCGCTTCGGCGGGCAGCCGCGTCCATTCTTCGAACACGCGCTTGCCGACCAGCGCGGCGTGGTACGACGAACCGCACGCGAGCAGCAGTACGCGATTCACGCGTGCAAGATCGAGCGCGTCGAGTTCGGCGATCGTGACGCCGCGTTCGTCGATGCGTCCGCGCAGCGCGTTCGCGAGCGCGGCGGGCTGTTCGTTGATTTCCTTCAGATAGAAATGCGGATAGCCGCCCTTCTCCGCCGATTGCGCGTCCCACGTCACTTGCAGCGGATCACGCTCGACCGGCTCGCCGTCGAGCGTGTACAGGTGAATCGAGTCGCGCGTGAGCGCAGCGATCTCACCGTCTTCGATCAGCACGACGCGTTTGGTATGCGGCAGCAGCGCGGGAATGTCGGAGGCGATAAAATTCTCGCCGCTGCCCATGCCGATGACGAGCGGCGAAAAATGCCGCGCGCCGATGAGCAACTCCGGATCCGCTTGATCGAAGACGCCGATGCCGTAGGTGCCGCGCACCTGTTTGAGCGTCCGCTGCACCGCGCCGACGAGCGCGAGCGCGCCTTCACTCTTCGCCCCTCGCATCTCATCTTCGATCAAGTGCGCCAAGACTTCCGTGTCTGTTTCCGTGACAAACTTGTGTCCGCGCGCGCGCAGCGACTCGCGCAGTTCCGCGTAGTTCTCGATGATGCCATTGTGCACGACCACGATGCGCCCGGTGCAGTCCGCGTGCGGATGCGCGTTCGTATCGTTGGGCGCGCCGTGCGTCGCCCAGCGCGTGTGCCCCAGTCCTAGATTGCCGACCGGCGCGCGTCCGTCGAGCGCGTCGATCAGTTTTTTGAGTTTGCCTTCGCTTTTGCGGATTTCGATTTTGCCGCCGGGCGTGAGAATCGCAATGCCCGCCGAGTCGTAGCCGCGGTACTCGAGCCGGCGCAAGCCGTCAAGCAGTATCGGGCTGGCGTCGCGCGGACCCACATAGCCAACGATGCCACACATGGAAATTCCCTCCTTGGGGATTTTCGATTTTCGATTTCAGATTTATGATTTCGGATTCTCCGCCGCATCGGGTTTTGAAATCTGAAATCGTAAATCCTAAATCTGAAATCTGTTTGCCACTCCGCGCGCCTTTGTCGCATCGATTGCTCGATGGTTTTGCTCGCGCGATGAATTTTCTGGAGGGAAAGAAATGAAGAACGTGGCTGTTCTTGGAGGCATCCGCTGATCTTTCGATTTTCTCTCGCGGGATTGCGAGATTGGCTCTGCCTCGCGGCAGAGAACCTCCGTCCTCGTCACCCCGCGAACTGCGCGGGGTCATGCGCTGTTCTTCCCCGAAACTCGATGGTCAGTCGTTCAGCTCAGCACCACCTCCTTTGAACTTGGCGCGACCGATGCGCTTGAATCCACTGCGCGATACGGCTGCAAATGAAACGTCGTGCGCGTTTTGCCGGCGTAATAGCCGTGCAATTCTGGCGGCATTTGATCGGCGATGCAGAACATCAGCTCGTCCGACATCTGCGCGATCCGTTCGCGCGTCGGCTTGGTCGTCGCGACTTGCGGCAGCACCGGCGGACCGACGTGGAACCACATCGGCGTTCGCTTGGCGCGCGATAGATTTTTCCAAAAGGACTTGCCGCCCCACACCGCCACCGGCAGAATCGGCGCGCCGGTGCGCAGCGACAACATTATAGCACCTTCGCGTCCCTGCTGCAACGCGCCGGATTCGCTGCGATGTCCTTCCGGCGCCATCACCATCGCATTGCCGGCGAGCAGGACGCGCAGCGCGGTTTTGAACGCGCTCATATCCGCTTCGCCGCGGCGCACCGGAAACGCGCCGTAGAACTTGACGATCAAGCCCAGGATCGGGTAATTGAACGCTTCGATCTTCGCCATCGGAATAACGTCGCGCGGCAGGTACGCGCCCGCCAGCAGCGGATCGAGAAAACTGCTGTGGCTGATCGCGACGATCAGCGCGCCTTCGCGCGGCACATTCTCCAGCCCGCGAATTTCGACGCGCAGAACGAGGCGAAACGCGTTTCGCAAAAACCAGTTGCCGAAATAATAGAACCTGGGTCGAGTCCGTTTCATCTTCCGCGCCTTATCCGACGCGCGAGGTTGCCTCCACGAGATTCAGCACGCGTTCCATCACTTGCGGCACCGATAGCCCGGTCGAATCGATGTACACGGCGTCGTCCGCCTTCTTCAGCGGAGCGATGGAACGCGACGAGTCGATCTGGTCGCGGCGCTGAATTTCGCGCAGCACCGCGTCGAAATCCACCGGCTCGCCGCGCTGCGCGCGTTCAAGATAGCGCCGATGCGCGCGCTCGCGCTCGCTCGCGTCGAGATAGATTTTCAGGTCCGCTTCCGGCAGAACGACGGTGCCAATGTCGCGTCCGACCATCACGACGCGTCCGCGCAAGCCGATGCGGCGCTGCTGTGCGGTCATCGCGCGGCGGACGCCGGCGTAGGCGGACACCGGCGACACGTTCGCGTCCACCTCGCGCGAACGAATGTCCCACGTAATGTCGCGACCGTCCGCGCGAACGGTGTACTGCCGACCATCGTTCGCGTCCGGCGGCAGAATGTCGATTTGAACCTGCTCCGCGAGCGCGGTAACCGCGGCTTCGTCGGAGATCGGCAGGGAGCGGGAGAGCGCGATGTGCGTCACCGCGCGGTACATCACGCCCGTATCGAAATAGAGATAGCCCAGTTTCTCAGCGAGCAGCGCGCCGATGGTGCTCTTGCCGGACGCCGCCGGTCCGTCGATGGCGATGGTCGATGCCGCTGGGCGAGTGATGAGAGTCAATGGGATGCTTCCTCTGTTCGTGGTCTTGCTTCAACGCGTTCACTTCGCGCTCGTTCAGCGCGCGCCACTCGCCGACCGGCAGCGCGCCCAGTTCGATGGGACCGATGCGGACGCGGATCAAGCGCCGCACCGGATGCCCGACCGCGCCGCACAGATGGCGAATCTCGCGTTTCTTGCCCTCGTGCAAAACGATCCGCAGCCACGTCTCGCCGCGCCGCGCTTCATTCCAATGCTGCCGCCGCGCCAGCGCGCCTAGATCGCTCACAGTCTTGATGGAATCGACGCGCAGCCAGTCGCCTTCGTACCAGATTCCCTTTTGCAGCCGCGCGAGCGTCTCGGCGGTCGGCTCGCCTTCGACGAGCGCGAGGTATTCTTTCTCGTGCTGATAGCGTGGGTGCGTGATGCGATGCGCGAGGTCGCCGTCGTTCGTCAGCAGCAGCAGCCCTTCGCTGTTCGCGTCGAGGCGACCGGCGGCGTACAGCCGCTCGTGCGCCGGGACGAGATCGATCGCGAGCGGTTTGCCGCGCGCTTCGTCGACGTCGCTCAGATACCCTTTGGGCTTGTGAAGGATGACGTACGTTTTCTTTTCGATGTGAACGGGCGCGCCGTCAACGTCGATGCGGTCGCGTGCGGGATCGACCTGCGTACCGAGTTCCGCGACGATCTTGCCATTGACGCGGACGCGCCGCGCGAGGATCAGTTCTTCGCATTTGCGCCGCGAGGCGACGCCCGCGTGCGCCAGGACTTTGTGAAGGCGGTCCATGTTATTTCAGCAGCGCTTCAAGGTCATCACGATCAATCCCAGCTTCGCGCAAGATGTTGAGCAACGTTCCAGGAGGAATCACTTTGCCGCGATGAAAAGGAATTGTCACTCGTTTGCCCGTTGATGAATGAGGCGGATAACCTCCGGTGCAGTAAGGCGCGGTAGGCGAGGCATTAGGCAGCTACTTGGAGTTGGACTTGCTCGATGTGATCTTCCGGGATTGGCTCGTCTGACGCCTCAAGGTCTTCAATGTATAACTCGATTGCCTCGCGAATGTTTTTCAATGCGGCTTGGCGCGTTTCACCATAACTAAAGCAACCTGGCAATGCCGGGACGGAAGCGTTGTAGTAGCCGTTGAATTCCGGATCGGACTCGGGTTGGAGAATAATCGTGTAGGTCAGTTGCCGCTTCATTTCATCCTTTCTGCCACGGTCTGCGCGGCGGCTTGCGCGTCCGCAACCGCCTCGGCGAGAACCTTTTCAGTGTGCTCCTCCAGCGGCGGCAAATCCTCCACATCGCGCAATCCAAAGTGCTGCAAAAAGTCGAACGTCGTCGCGTACAGAATCGGACGACCTGCCGTCTCCTGTCGCCCGGTCTCCTGAATCAAGCCGCGGGTCAGGAGAGAATGGATGACGCCGTCGCAATTCACGCCGCGTACCGCCTCAATCGCCGGGCGCGTGATCGGCTGACGGTACGCAATGATCGCCAGCGTCTCCAGCGCGGCAGGCGACAGATGCCCGGCGCCGTCGATGCCAAGAAATTTCTCGATCGCCGGCGCGGCGTCGGGCGCGCTGACCAGTTGCACTTTTTCGCGCGCGCGCTGCACGCGGATGCCGCGTTCGGCATAATCGCGTTTGAGGTCTGCCAATGCCGCGTCGATCTTTTCCGGCTCCACCTCCAACGCACGCGCGAGCGCGGCAATCGCGACGGGACCTTCGGCGACGAACAGCAGACTCTCGACGAGCGTTTTGAGCGGCGCGGGGGAGATCGGTGTCTCTTCGGTCATCGGTTACTTTTTCTTCTGCGAGTGGTTTACTTGCACGTGAATCTTGCCAACGGCAAGCCCCATTTGTTCTTCCATCACTTGCTTTGCCGCCGCGATCACCTCTTGCGTTTTCTGCGGAACGTTCACTTCGGGATTGGTCTCCAGTTCGATCGAAAGATCGACGACGTTCCCTTTGCTTGCCGATACGACGCGCGGCTTGACTTTGCTAATATCGGCGATCTGTAGAATGGCGTGTTCTAATCGATTGATGATCGCGTCCGCCGTCACCTCGACCTGACCCTCTGTCACCGATTGGACGCGCAGCCGATGCAGCGCCGGTCGCTGCAATTCCAGGAACAGCAACAGGATTGCCACGATGAAAACGAACGCGGCAAGCCCCACGCAAATCGCCTGGATCAGGAGAGCGTTGGGTCCATCGACCAGACTGTGCGCCGCCGCATTGACGGTATCGACCATCGCGGGGCGCATAAAGAGCAGGATGACGATGAGGATCGGCGTCAGCGCAATGGCGATGAGCAACTCGACGATCAGCAGCGCGCGATTGATGAAGTTCATCGATTTCCTCCAGAGCCGCCGCATTATACAACAACTTGCGGTACGCGTCTAACAGACGGACGCGCGGGGCAATCCTCCAACTTTTCGTTTGTTCGACGTTTTGTGATACAATCTGCAACAATCGATCTGGACGAGGTGAAAAATGTCTGATAGCACACACGACTTGCTCGTGCGCGGGATCGCCGCGGCGAAAGGCGATTCCAAAAAGGAAGCGCGCTTTTATCTGGAATGGGGGTTGCGCTCGCCGGACGCCGAGCCGGAGCAATTGATCGAAGCGTGGCGGACGTTGGGAGAAATCACCGACGATCCAAAGGAAAAGCGCAACTGTCTGGACCAAGTGCTGGCGTACAATCCGATGGATCCGGACGCGCGCCGCGCGCTGGCGGTCCTGAATGGCGAATTGAATCCGGCGGACATTGTCGATCCTGACCGAATGCCGCCGGCGGTGGCGCCCGCGTCACCGCCGCCCGCGCAAGCGCGGCGCTTCGTCTGCACGCAATGCGGCGGCAAAATGGAATTTTCACCTGATGGCAGCGCGCTGACGTGCGCGTACTGTGGGTACCGCGAATCCGTGTTGACGGCGCTCGATCGGAGCGCGCTGCCGGAGGAACAGAACTTTACCGTCGCGCTGGCGACCGCCAAAGGACATTCGGTGCCGGTGGCGACGCCGTCGCTCAAATGCCAGGGCTGCGGCGCATCGTTTGTGCTGCCGGCGCAAATGCTTTCGACCGTCTGTCCGTACTGTGCGTCGCCATACGTCGTCGAACAAACTGAGACGCACGACCTGCTGCCGCCGGATGGCATCGTTCCTTTCCTGGTTACCCAAGACCAAGCGCAGCACGCCGTGTTGGAATGGTACCGCTCGCAGGGGTACAAGGTCTTGTCGGTCAACGCGCTGCCGATCGGCGTCTATCTGCCGGCGTGGGCGTTTGAGATCGGCGGTGAGATCACTTGGAATTGCCTGGTCAAAGGTGAAGAGCAATGGACGCCGCGCGATGGCACCGAGGTCGTCTACGAAAAAAATATGTTGGTCGGGGCAAGTCACACGCTGAGCGCGGCGCTGACCGAGCAGGTCAACACGTTTCCGCTCGACCGCCTTGCGCCGTATGACGCGCGTTTGCTTGCCGGTTGGTCCGCCGAGACGTACCAAATCGCAGTAAGCGACGCGTCGCTGGTCGCGCGCGCGCGTGTGCTCGCCAAGCTGCGACCGCAGGTTGAAGCCGGCATTACGGAGTCGTTCAAGGATTTGCAACTCAACGCGCTGCGGCTCGTCGTCGAATCGTACCAACTGATTCTCTTGCCCGTATGGGTCGCGCGCTATCGGTACGATAAGGTCTGGTACTCCATCGCGGTCGATGGACAGCGCGGGACGATTCGGGCAGAGCAGCCGCGCAAGGGGGTCAAAGGATGGCTGTCCGGGTTGGCAGCCGAGCGATGAAATTCGATGACTGTTCAGTCGCCCGAATGACGCCTGAACGCTTACGGCTCTGCGTTCTGCCCATCGAATGACCTAGGGAGGTTAAAGTTTTTGGACTAGAATTTCACCGAGCCTTTACGCTTTTGTTACCGGTGTGTAACCGCTATTCGGGATAATAGATGAAGATTTCCTCCGGTCGCGAGGAAATGGACACGGAAATCATCTCAAGGTCGTTGGGTTGTTTCTGCCTTGAGATCATGAAACCCTCGTGACTCGCCAAATTGGTGCGAGTTAGAGGTTTTCATTTTTTTCAATCGAATAATATTGCTCTTTCTGGGAGCGTTGATCAGCGATCTGGAGTAACCGGCCACTAGGATCGCTGGGAGCTACAGTGGGACCGACCAAGCAATTTGATTTGGTCGGTTTTTTATTGTCGGTACGATTCAAGACTCGGATGCCGTCCTGGCGGCGGGGAGTGCTTGCGGGTGAACCGTCGATTGAGCTACACGGTGCTGTGGTGCGCAATCTTATCGATCACTGCGATTTGGTTTTCCACAATCGTGCCGAGCCGTGTCTCCGCGTCTGCGCCTGAGACGCCGACGGCATCCTCAACTTTGTTTGCGACGGCGACGCCCACTCCCACGCATACTGCAACACTTACCGCGACGCCAACGCCAACCGCCACACCTACCTCGACCAAAACCCCGACGCTGACGCCAACGTCAACGCCAACTGTCGTTGCCAGCGACACGCATACGCCGACGAGTACGCCGCTGGCTGCCACAGCCACGGCGACTCGCACCCCGTCGCCTGTTCCACCCACCGCGACCTTCACAGTCACGCCGGCTGATACCGTCACGCAGACGGCAACGTCGACGCCGATGCTGACTGCGACAGCCGAGCCAATACCCACCATCACTACGGCGCCAACACTAACGGCGACCGTCACGCCAACACTGGCGGCGACTGCCACGCCGATTCTGACCGTCACCGCGACGATCACCTCGCCGGTGACTGCCACGCCAACTCTCACCGCGACCGCGACTAGCACAACAACGCCGACGCCGAGTCCGACGTTGGTGAGCGCGCCGAAACTCGTCACCGATCGCGGCGACTATAAACCGAACCAGCGCATCGTGCGCGTCAGCGGGACTGGCTTCGCGAGCAACGCGAAGTTCGTTATTCAGATCGTCCGCCCCGACGGTTCGGTGGATGTTTCCTCCACGATCACGACGGACGCGCTCGGTGCGTTCACGTATTACTACGCGCTGAACAATGAGCGAGGTCTGTATCGCGTTGAGGTGATGAGTAGTGCGACAGCAAGCGCCGCGCGCGCTGCAAGTTCTTCGGCGATTGCATCGACCACATTTACCAGTTCTGCGCCGACGAACGGACGCATCTGGTCGAGTGGATTTGAGCTGAACAGCGTAACGAATGGAGTGGAATGGACCGTATTCGGTGGGAATGTTAAGCCGACGATCCAAAGCGCGATCGTTCATTCCGGCAACGCTGCGATGCGCGCCAAGCCAAACACAACCAACCAATCGAGTTGGGCGCAAAAGACCTGGCTCACCTCCGACGCAGACGCGAATGTTTATATCCGTTTTTATCTCCGCGTCGCGACTCTTCCCATCACCAATTCAGCGCAGATTCTGATGGTCAGCACCGCGCAGAATGGGAACAATCGCGCAAGCATTCGCCTGACGCCTGGCGGCACGCTTCAATTATTCAAGGAAATCGGCACTGGCGGCTCCGCGCAGATCGGCGCAGATTCCGGCGTGATTCCTCTGAATACGTGGATACGCGTCGAGCTGCACTACGACAGCGCGACAACGCCGGGTACGGCGATCTCGCTGGAGGCGCGGCTGAACGGCGTCTCGTTCGCGTCTGGATCTGTTGCAACTTCGGCGACGCAGACAGGGCGGTTTCAGATTGGGCTGATCAATGCCACTGGCATCGGTACACCTGACCTCTACTTTGACGACGTTGCCATCAACGACGGCACGGCGACGGTCTCGCAAAATTCGTGGCCCGGCGACGGGAGCATCGTCTATCTCAAACCGAACGGCGACGACGCCCTCAATCACGGATGGGCAACCTCGACGCCTGCTCCGAGCCACAGTTCGCTTGTCGACGAAGTCACGCCGGACGATGGCGCGAGCTACGTCTCGACCAACAGCGCGGCGACGGATGATTACGATGTTGAGAACGCGACGGGCGTGATTCCGGCGGGCAGCCCGATCACACTGGTCCAGGTGGGTATTCGCGCGACGAGCAGCGGCGGGACGACGGACGCGGTGGAAGGCGTTCGATTGAAAGCGTCCAGTCTCGGCGCGACAGCCGAAATCACAGTGACGCACAGCGCGACCACCTCAACGTATCTCACCAACGATGCGATCAGCGGTGGCGCGGGCAATTACATCCTGACGAGCGACACGCAGCCGGGCACATCGACGCCGTGGACCATCGGCGCGCTGGACGCCGCGCAGGTCGGCTATCGCTACGTTTCGGGCGACCGTACCACCGCGCTGTCGACGGAGTGGCTGCTGGTGGAGTATGGAACGCCGCAACCGGGAACGATTACAGGGCGTGTCTCGCTCCTGGGCAAGAACGATGCCAGCGGCATCACTATATCGACTAGCGCGGGCGTGACTACGACGACGAACAACGCTAGTCCGAATTTTAGCGTCTCTATGCCGCCGGGCAGCTACACTATCACAGCGACTTTCTCTCTCTACTTTCCGGCGAGTCGTAGCATTCAGGTGGCTAGCGGTGTCACGACGACGTTGCCGTCTGTGACGCTCGTTGCCGGGGATGTCAATCAAGACGGAAAGATCGATATGTTAGATCTGACGGTCATCGCTCGCGATTTCGGCAAGACGACCGGGTTCGCCCCGGAAGCGGATGTGAATGGCGACAAAGTGATCAATGTGTTCGATCTCGTACTGGTGGCTGCTAATTTTGGCAAGAGTGGTGTTCAATCCTGGTGAAAATCCAAATAGTTGATCGATAGAAAGGAAAGTTATGCGTCAGCTCGTCAATCTCCACTCAATTCTTGCGGCGGTCGTGATGGCAGGTTTAGCCATCGCGCTCTATCCGGTAACCACGACGGCAAATCCGCAAGCTCTGGTACGGACGGATCCATCCTCGCTCGGCTTGCGGAATGGCTCGCAAGGCACGATCTCAATCCGAGTCGATGACGTGCAGAATATGTATGGCATGGAATTCCATTTGAGTTTCGATCCGAACATTGTCGAGGTCGTCGATGCCGATCCGTCAAAGCCGGGCATTCAAATCCAGCCCGGCGATTGGCTCAAGAATAGCTTCGCGGCGGTCAACAAGGCAGACAACACAACCGGCAAGATCGACTATGCTGTGACGCTGCTGAATCCTGCGCCGCCGGTCAGCGGAAGTGGAGTCATCGCGACTATCACTTTCAAAGCCAAAGCCGATGGGACTAGTCCGCTGAAGATCGATAAGGCAATCCTCGCGACGCGCCAAGCGACGGAAATCAAAGCCGATTGGCAGGACGGCGCGATTGGCGTCTCGCTCTTGGGACAGGCACCCTCTGTCCAGCAGTCTGCGCGCCCTGGCACCGAATCTTCCGGCGGACCTTCTGGTTTGCCACAATTATCGTCGCGGGACATCCTGTCGTATGGCGTTGCTGGTTTGGGCGTGGTAGCGTTCTTAGGCGCGCTGGCGTTGGGTATCGTTGCGGTATTTATCTATCGAAGAAAGTGATGAACCGATCGACAGGTTTGAAGGACAAGGATGAGATGAAAGGAGGCAAGTATCTACCACAGGACTGGATCGCTGGATTCTCGGAAAGTTTGATTTGAAAATTCTCTAGGAGGAGAGAGATGAAAACCAAAGTTATGCTCGTCATTGCGTTGTTCGCCTTAGCCGCTATGTTTGCGACCTCTTTCGGTCCCGCGCCGGTGTTGGCAGCAGGCAACACATGGCTTGTCAATGCTGCCTTGCCTGACAACAACGGTTGCGTCAGTCCGACTCTTCATTGTAAGACGATTCAAGCGGCGGTGACTGCTGCGGCTTCTGGCGATACGATTGTCGTTGTGGCTGGAACGTACACCGAACAAGTCGTTATTGACCATAGCCTGAGTCTCTTTGGTGCGGGCGCGAGTAGTGTAACGATTCAAGCACCAGCGGTACTGACAGCGGATCCCTCGCTGGGCAGTAGCACCAGCATCGTCCAGGTCAAGAACGGGGCAACTGTGAACATGTCTGGTATCACCGTTGCAGGTCCCGGTCCCACTGGATGCGGGAGTCTCACTTACGGTATTTTTGTTGTTGGTGGGGCGACATTAAACTTGAGCGGATCGACTCTCAGTAACATCCGTGACAATCCGCTGAGTGGTTGCCAGAATGGCGTAGCTGTTCGAATCGGTTCTGGACCGCTGGGTCAAATCGGGCATGGGACAATCAACAATGTCTCGATTCCAAATTACCAGAAAGGCGGGGTTGTGATCGATGGGGCGGGTACTACTGGCACGGTGATGAATAGCACGATCGCGTGGAATGGTCCCTCGCCCTCGCCAACGGCACCTAACGGTATCCAAATTAGTCGCGGCGCGGTTGCCACTGTGAGCGGAAATAAAGTCAGCGGAAACCAATGCGATACGGGTAACCAATGTGGCTCTGATCCGATAACCGGGGTTCAAGGCGTGGGTATTTTGTTGTATCAAGCCGGTGCAGGGACTGTGGTTATTGGCAACAGCGTCTCTTCCAATGATGTGGGTATCTATAACCTCGCGAATGGAGCGACGACAATCAGTACAAATTCTGTGACGAACAATCGCTATGAAGGCATCTTCCTCGATCAGGGAAGTGCCACGGTTGTCAACAACGTGATTAGCGGTTCTGAGAATATTGGTGTTGCTGTCGTGTCATTCAGCGGTAACACGGCTAACTCTCAGGGCACACTGACCGGGAATGCGATTTCAGGTCAGGGCACTGGCATCTTTGTCGCAAACCAAACGGGCACCACCTTCAATGCCACGATGACTGCCAACTATAACTCGATCACGGGGAGTACTGTGCACGGTATCAACAATACTACGAGCACTGTGATAGATGCGCGGTATAACTGGTGGGGCAATGCGGGTGGTCCAAGCGGGACTAACGATGCCATTGGGGCGACAACGACTCCGCCTGCCGCGGCGTTGGTATCGAGTGTGACGGCGTCGACGCACGAGATTGGCGAGACCGCGGTTCTGACGACCAGTGTCACGGCGAATGGCTTGTATGGCGCGCAGTTGGTGGTCGACCACACTAGCGGCGTGCTGAACTTTACCAGCGGCATCTCGATCAACGTTCCTTTAGCATCGCCGCCATGGGCGTGGGATTTTGTAGCCAAGAACTTTGCTGCCACG
>DAIDTM010000477.1 GCA_027457205.1 Anaerolineae bacterium
CACTTGCACTTTGAAATCATTCTCAACGGCGTTCACCGCAATCCCTTCTCCTACCTGCCCGGTCGATAGGAAACGTCGCTATCCAAATTGCAGGACGCGGGGTAATCTCCCCGCGTCTTTTTGTGAGGAGTTATGATGCGAAATTCTTGGCGCATCGGTAAAATAATGGGCATCGATATCGCCATCGATGCGAGTTGGTTCATCATCGCGTTTCTGCTCGTTTACACGCTGGGCTTTCTCCAGTTCCCACAGGACCTGCACCCGCGCTCGTTCTTTGCGCGCGCCGATGCGGTCTCCATCGCGCTGGGCGTCGCCGCCTGCCTGCTGCTGTTCGGGTCGGTGCTGGCGCACGAGTTGTCGCATTCCTGGATGGCGATTCAGCGCGGAATCCCGGTCACGCGCATCACCCTCTTCATCTTCGGCGGAGTCGCGGAAATCGCCGCGGAACCGGACCGCGCCGCCACAGAATTTCTGATTGCGATTATGGGACCGCTGATGAGTCTCGCGCTGGCGGCGGTTTTTGGCGCGGCGTGGCTCTGGCTGCGCGTCGTCGATTCCGCGCAATTTCTAGGCGTCTCGCTCACACCGCTGATTCTGCTCAGTTCGCTGCTGGCGCAGGTCAACGGTCAGCTGGCGCTGTTCAATCTTGCGCCGGGCTTTCCGCTGGACGGCGGGCGCGTCTTCCGCGCGATCGTGTGGGGCGCGACGCACGACATTCGCCGCGCGACGCGATGGGCATCGCGCGCCGGACAACTCATTGCGCTCATCTTGGTTGGAATCGGCGCGTGGCTATTCCTGACGGACTTGAACATCGGCGGCATCTGGTTCGCGCTGATCGGATTTTTCCTGTGGAACGCGGCAGGCGAAGGGTATCGCCAAACCGATTTGCTGGAGACGCTGCGCGGCGTCACGGTCGGTCAATTGATGACGCGGACGGTCGAAACGGTCTCGCCGAATTTGACGCTGACTGAATTTGTCGATCAGCATCTGCTGCCCAAGCGCGATCAAACCTTCGCGGTCTCCAGCGATTCGGATTTCGAGGGCTTGATCGGAATTGACCATGTCCGGCGCGTGCCGCGTCCGCAGTGGAATATGCAGCGCGTACGTGATGCAATGACGCCGCGCGCGGCGATGGAAACCCTTTCGCCCGATCAACCGGCAGCGGTGGCGATGACGAAATTGTCCAGCACCGATGCGACGGAATTGCCGGTGATCGAAGCCGGACGCCTCGCCGGATTTCTCGGTCGAGCCGAGTTGTCGCGTTTCCTACGCCTCAAACCGGAATCGAAACGCGCGTGATTTTGCGTTTTCCCAAATTCTATGTATAATGGCGCAGGTGGTTACCAGATCAGGTGGGCGACTCAATCCTCCGTTCATCGTCTAAAAAGGAGGCGCGAGTGCGCAAAGCGATTGGCCCCATCGCGCTGATTATCCAACTGGGCGCAACCATTGTCGTCGCAACGCTTCTGCCACTCTTCATTGGCATCTGGCTGGACAACCGATTGAACACAGCGCCCTGGATTACCCTGGTTGGTCTCGTGCTTGGCATCGTTCTAGCGGTAACGTCTGTTTACCGCGCAGTCGCATCCAACTACAAGAAACTGAGCTAGGTCCCGCGATTCGCAGCGGCGACCGTGTCCGCAACAAGGCGGAGGAGCCAAGCCCATTGGCAGTCCGCTGCCTGTCTCCCCGGCAATCCATCTGCGGAACACAATTCTCGGAGGCACCCAGTGTCGAAGACATGGCTGTACGCCCTCGGCGCGATCGTTGCGCTGGTCTTGATCGTCGCTATCCGGATATACTTTCCCTTTGCAGTCGCTCCCATCAAAGTCGCCGCTGAGCCGCTCCCCGGTCTGGTCATTCCAATTCCAGGTTTCCCGATTCCCATCACCAATTCGCTCTTAACCACTTGGCTGACGATGCTTATACTGATTTTGCTTGCGCTGTGGGTGCGAAGCGGGTTACAAAGCGTGCCCAATCGAAAGCAGAACGCAGCTGAGATGTTGGTGGAGGGGTTTTCCGGGCTGGCTGAAGGGATCGCCGGTCCAAAATGGGCGCCGACGTTTTTCCCAATCGCCATGACGATTTTTCTCTTCGTGCTGCTTTCCAACTGGCTTGACTTGTTGACGCCGATTCTCGCGGCAGTTGGCATCCAGGAGCAGGGCGAAATCATCCCGATCCTGCGCTCCCCCAGCACCGATCTTAACTTTACCGTCGGGCTGGCGCTCATTTCGGTCGTACTCACTCAATACTATGGGATGCGCGCCCATGGCTGGATTCGTTACTGGGGCCGATTCATCAAGATCGGCTGGGTCGGCAACTTGATCGCCGTTTTGACTGGCAAGCGCAAAGGCAACCCAGGCGCTGTCATCGCGATGGGTCTGATTGACACGTTCATGGGCTTGATCGAACTAATCAGCGAGATTGCAAAAATCCTTTCGTTCTCCTTCCGACTTTTCGGCAACATCTTCGCCGGCGAAGTGGTGCTCCTCGTGATCCCGTTCTTGCTCTCGTTCCTAGTTCCGTTGATCTTTATGGGATTGGAAACGTTCGTCGGCTTGATTCAGGCGTTTATCTTCGCCGTGCTTACCCTCGCCTTTATGTCTTTGGCTGTCGCGAGTCACGGCGCGGAGCACGAAGCGCATTGATTGTATTCCCGCAAGCAATCACTTGATTCATATTCTCATGGAGGAATTTCAATGGACATCAACTCCGCACGACTTCTCGCCGCAGGTCTTGCCATCGGGTTGGGCGCGATTGGGCCTGGCGTTGGCATTGGCTTGCTTGTGAACGGAGCGCTGCAATCGATCGGGCGCAATCCGGAAGCGCAGGGATCGATCCAGATCAACATGTTTATTGGTATCGCTTTCGCCGAATCGGTCGCCATTTACGCGCTCGTCGTCGCTTTGATCCTCTTGTTCGTCATCAGCGGCAAATAGTTCCCACTTTCGCCGGTGTGTCCGCGTCTTTTGAGAGAAACGGAGAGCCGGGGACTGCGTTGGAGGATGAATTATGGAAGCGCTTGGGATCAGCCCCAACCTTCTGCTCACTCAGATTTTGAATTTCATCATTTTGTTCATCTTGCTGCGCCTGCTGCTCTACAAACCGATTCTAAGCATGCTCGATTCGCGCAAGCAAAAGATCCAGGAGAGTCTGGAGTACGCCGAGCGCGTCAAGCGCGACGCCGCGGAGCAGCAGAAAGAATTCGACCGCAAGCTGGAAGAGGCGCGGCATGCGGCGCAAGCCGCCGCCGCTTCCGCCGCGCAAGTCGGCGAGAAAGAGCGCGAAGTGATCCTGGCGCAGGCGCGCGAGGAAGCCCGCCAGATGATCGAGCAAGCCAAAGGACAGATCGAGTACGAGCGGAAACAGATGATGTCGGACTTGCGCGAGCAAGTCGTGCGCCTGTCGCTCCTTGCCGCGCAACGCGTCGTCAGCCAGTCGCTTGACGATTCAGCCCATCGCCAACTGGTCAGCGAGTTCCTCGCGCAGACAGACGAACTGGGCAAGCAGAACTAGGGGGTATCGGCGTGGCAAACGAACGACCGTCCCAGGTTTACGCGCAAGCCGTCTTTGAAGAAGCGATGTCGGGCTGGCTCGCGCCGCTCAAGAC
>DAIDTM010000478.1 GCA_027457205.1 Anaerolineae bacterium
GCGGGCTTTCCGTGCTCGATCCGTTGGGCGGAACTTATTCGCGCTGGCGTCTTGAAGCGCCCCCGCGTGGTGATTGCCACGGTCGTGAACGACGCGGCGAAGACCGCGTTCACGCGCACGCTGCTGGAAAAGCGGCGCGGCGGACGCGCCCTCGTCTTCTGCGACTATCTGGATCAGGGGCAACAACTCGCGAACGCGCTTGGGCTGCCGTTCGTCTCCGGCGAGACGCCGCACAAATTCCAGCGCGTGCAGGAAGCAGAGGCGTGCGTGGTCTCGCGTATCGCCGATCGCGGACTCGATTTCGAGGACTTGACGCTCGTCGTCGAGGTGGCGTTTCTGGGCAAGTCGCGCGAGCAGGAAGCGCAGCGATTGGGACGGCTGTTGCACAGCCAAGCGAAGGG
This sequence comes from Anaerolineae bacterium, assembly GCA_027457205.1. Lineage (GTDB taxonomy): Bacteria > Chloroflexota > Anaerolineae > UBA4142 > UBA4142 > DAIDTM01. The sequence continues at coordinate 402 of DAIDTM010000478.1, forward strand.
CGAGCACTATCTGCTGTTCACGCCGGCGGAAGCGGAGAAATTTCGCCCGCGTATTTTCGGCATCGAGGCGGAACTCGCCGGCGAGATCGACCTGGAATTCCAAACCATTGGCAATCTGCCAAGCGCCGCCCGTGCCGAGCGCGCCATTGTCGCGCATCCCTTGCGGCGAACGCATCCGACCCCCGGCGCGCCGCGAGCGCAGACCGATGTAGACGCGGCGCTCACGAATTCGGCGGTACGAAAACTGATAGCGGAAGCCGAGGCGCGGATTGGCGTCAAGTCGCGCGGCTATGTCGAGAAAGCAATTCGCGTGTGCTGGGATTCGCCGGTGACGCTCGAAGAACTGCGCGCCGGCAAGGGAATTAGCGAGGAACAGTTGAAACGCTACAAAGCGGGGTTCCGCGAGGCACAGAAAGCCGGACTGGTCGCCGACGTGGGCGAAGGGCGTTTTCTCGCGGATCGCGCCAAGATCAAGAAACTGGTCGATCTCTCAGAACGGTTCGCCAGGAGATGAGATGATCTACCGCTTTGCTTGGAGGAACAATTCCAAGCGCGCGACGCTCTACGGTCGCCCTTGTCGCGTCTTGGCGCGCGGCAAGATGAATTCTGCGCTGGTCGAATTTGAAAACGGACAGCGCGAGGTTGTCAGTCGGAACGCGCTGAGGAAAAACCGACCATGACACAATTTCTTCATTTTGTGCACGAACTTTTTCCCTGGTATGGGTGGCGTCGGTTTTGGATGAACGTTCTGGTTTTCCGTCTGGACCGGCAAAGTCAGAAGCCAAAGAAAGCAAGAAGGTGAACCGATGACACCTGTAGACCTAACCACGATCAACGACGACGACCTGCCCGACGAGTTGCTGGCTTTGCTAGAGCGCGCCGACCGACTGTGCCGCGCCACCGCCGGCGCGCAACCGCATCGCAAATCGAGATCGCCGCGATGACCGATTGCCTCATCATCGAATGCTCGGCGCGCAAGCGCGATCCAGAAACCTTTCCGCATGTCGTCATTCCAACCGATGACGGAAACGTGCCAGCTGCCGCCGCGTGGAACGTCTACGACGGAACACAGATGCGAATGGTCCGGGCGCACTATCCGTATCGCGATTTGGAAATTCTCATTCTCTCCGCGCGGTTTGGTTTGCTCACACTCCAGGCCGTCATCCCATTTACGATCAGCGAATGACGCGAAACCAATATCGCGATAGGGCTTGGGTTGAAGGTTGCATCGCGGAACCTTGGGAATGGATAACCGAATTTGGCGAACAGGAATACACTGCCGTCTACCACTCAATGTCGAAACCCTATCGCGATGCGCTCAGCGCCGGCTTGCGCGAATTCAACATCAAGCCGCGCGATGTATACGGGGGCAACTACAGCACGCAGGGACGCCGGCTGACCGCGCTCCGGGCATTTCTCGCCGGTCGCCATCTCGAGGGCGCAGCCACATTGCCAACCCTTTCAATGCCAGAGATCGCGGCAGTCAATCTCAGGCTGCCCATGTTCGATTAGATAAGGGCGCTTTCTTACTGACCGCACCAAGATCAAGAAAAAGGAGCGACGTGGACAAACCACCTGAAGGAAAATGGCAGTGCGTCATTTGTGGAAAAATCTGGAACGCCGACCAGGTTCTCATCGACCCCCAAACGATTGGAGGGCGTAGGTCTTGCGGAGATTTTTCCTGCGAGGGCACGGTCGTTCGCCTGGATGATCCAAAAGCAAACAAGGAAGTTGAAGACGATGCTCCAAATCGATGACGCGGGCTGGGGCAGTCCCATCGGCGGGGTACTGATTGCGGGCTATCGCCCGGAGACAGGCGAATTCGCGGTGGCAGAGATTGCGGTAGAGCACTTCCAGCCGCCCAAGTTCCAGCAGCACACCTACCTGGACGCCGCGGTCGACGCGACGCGCCAAGTCCTCGCCACGCTCGCGAGTCCTGCCAACGAACGCGTCGAGATTTGCAGTGGCTTCGTGCACGGACACACCCACGCCTGGCTCGCAGAAAGCGGACGCCCCTGGCAAATTATCAAGGTCGAGGGAATGCTCCAAGAGTTGATCGAGAACGCGCTCGCAGACTACTTGCGCGGATTGGGCTTCGAGCCGCCCAAGTCCACCGAGCAGTACGGGGCGCTCTTCTACCAGTCGATCAAGTGGCTGAAGGACGGTCGCATGGATCGGGCGGGAATGAACGCGGAACGGATGCGCGTGGCGAAAACAGGCTGGGCGTCATTCCCATTCTACCGCGATTACCCATACACCCAAGCCAAAGACCTCGCGCGACGCGCGAAAAACCGCAAAGGTTTTGTACGGTTGCGCGGAGAGGACTTCTGAATGGGTAAGATAATCCAATTTCCAATCAAGACCAAGCCAGTCGCCAAGATCACCTGGAGCACACCTGCATCTGCGATGACCGCAGGTGCAGATGTCGTCCGCTACCCCACACGAGTCGAAATCTGGACAAGCGATGGTAGGGTTCTGTATTTCGACAACATCGCACAGGCGCGGCAATGGGAGGAGCAGCAACACCAAGTTGATCGAGCGGCAGGATAATCGATCCCGAATGCAATTGATTCAAGGAAAGGGAAAATGTCCACACGTTATCGAAAACGCAAGTGCACGCGCTGCGGAGCACCGGTCAACCAGCGGATCGAGGACGCTCTGGCTAATCAAGAGCCGCTGTGTCCCGAACACGGGCGCGAGCAATCCGTTCGGAAAATGCACGCTGGGTTCAGCGCACTGCGCGCCGAGATCGCGCGGCAAACGATTGATTTCCTCCGCGCGCGCGGTGTCGTCATCCCCAACGACATCGCCGAACAAGCCCTCGCACAGGCACGCGTACAGGGACGCCAGGACGCCGAGCAGGTTGTCGCCGTGTTCGGACAACAACACGAGGGAAAAAGATCATGACTAGATACCGGAAACGCCGGTGTCGCATCTGCAACACGCCGGTCAACCAAGCCAATGACGATCTCAGAGAGCCGCTTTGTTCGGAGCACCGCCTGGAACAGCTCGGTCGCGATCTCGCCACAATTCGGGCGCAAGTCTGCGCGCTCTAGGCCCAACGCGCCGCACAATTCTACGAGGCGCGTTTTGGGATTCCCGCCACCGACGCGCTCCAACAGGAACTCGCGAACGCGCTGGAATCCGCGTAATTTGAATCCGCCAGGCAACATTATAGAATAAGAGAGGTAAACTATGCGCGCCCCAACTCAAACGTTCGATCAGTATTTCCAAACCCTCGTCGAAGAACTCGTTCCTCTCCAGGAAGCCCTCGGCACAGCCCCTCGCGAGGCGCGGCAAGAGGCAACAGAGGATGCCGCCGCCTTGCTATTAGCCGCCGCCTTGAGCCGCAAGGATCAAGCCCTGGTTCGCCAAGCCGCGCGCCGACTCCTACAACGCATGACCGCGGCAGAATATCTCCGCTTATCCGAACACTACGCCGCCGAGTCCGAACACCCGGTCCTGGCGCGGGTGTTCCGCGACCGAATGGAACATATCGTCATATCGATTGCCGACGCCCCGACCACAGTCCCGCTCCGCCGGCAGCGCCAATTCGCCCAGCATCTCCGCCAATGGAGCCACGAAGAAGTGAACGCCCGACTTACCCAGGCGTTGCAAGACCGAGGAGAAGAATGAGCAGTCTGCTCGTTCGACCAGCCAGAAAGGAACTCATGACCGCTAAAAAGAAATCCACCCGCACGCGCTCGAAAACCCCACGCGCGGAACGCGCCCGTCCCGCGTCTACTTTTGCGTTCCTGGACGATTTTGCCCGCGCCCTGGAAAGCCAGGATCGGAGCC
>DAIDTM010000479.1 GCA_027457205.1 Anaerolineae bacterium
AAAGCCGCGATGCTCGGCAGTACGATGATCCGCGCCGGCGATGCCGACGTGATCGTCGCGGCTGGAATGGAGAATATGAACCGCGCGCCGTACTTGCTGACGAACGCGCGGTTTGGTTATCGGATGAATAACGGCGAGATGATCGACGCGGTCGTGCATGACGGACTGTGGTGCGCGTTCGAGGACTGGCACATGGGGCGCGCCGCGGAATTCATCGCGCGCGAATGCGGCGTCACACGCGCAAGGCAGGACGAATTTTCCTACCAGAGCCACAAAAAGGCGATGGCGGCGATTCAAGGCGGCAAGTTCAAAGCCGAGATTGCCGCGGTGCCGATCGCGTCGAAGAAAGGCACAACGCTTTTCGATACCGACGAGACGCCGCGTGCCGACACGTCGCTGGACGCGCTGGCGAAGTTGAAGCCGGCGTTTGAAGAAGGCGGCACGGTGACGGCGGGCAATGCGCCGCCGCTGAGCGATGGCGCGGCAGCCGTGGTGCTGGTCGGCGAAGAAATCGCCGCGCGCGAAAACCTCAAGCCGCTGGCGCGCGTCGTCGCGTACGCGCAATCCGGCGTCGAGCCGAAGCGCATCTTCTGGGCGCCGATCTACGCGGTGCGCAAGGCGCTCGACAAAGCCGGCTGGAAACTCGGCGATGTGGATTTGTTCGAGATCAACGAAGCCTTCGCGTCGCAAGTGCTGGCAGACGGCAGCGAACTCGGCATTGACTGGACGCGCGTGAACGTGAACGGCGGCGCGGTTGCGCTAGGGCATCCGATTGGCGCGAGCGGCGCGCGCGTGTTGGTGACGCTGCTCTACGCAATGAAAGACCGCGGCGCCAAGCGCGGCATGGCGGCGCTGTGCCTCGGCGGCGGCGAAGCGGTGGCGATGGCGGTGGAGACGATCTGACGGAGGACGGAAGACGAAAGACCCAGGCGTTTCCGTCGACCGTCTTCCGTCGTGAGTTTCGATTCAATGGAGAATCCAAAATGAATTTTGAACTGACAGAAGAACAAAAAGCGATTCGCGATCTCGCGCGTGAATTCGCGCAGAAAGAAATTGCGCCGATCGCGGCGAAGATCGACGAGACGGGCGAGTTCCCGCGTGAAACGGTCAAGAAGCTGGGCGAACTTGGCTTGATGGGCATCGAGGTGCCGCAGGAGTACGGCGGCGGCGGTCTCGACGCAATGAGTTACGTCCTCGCTATCGAAGAAGTGTCGAAGGTCTGCGCGTCGCACGGCACGATCATGAGTGTCAATAACTCGCTCGTCTGCTACGGTCTTAACAAGTTCGGCACCGAAGAGCAAAAGAAAAGATTCCTCACGCCGCTCGCGTCCGGCAAGAAACTCGGTGCGTACTCGCTGACGGAGCCGCAGTCCGGCAGCGATGCAGGCAACATGAAGACACGTGCGACGCTGCAGGGCGATACGTATGTCATCAACGGGCGCAAATCGTGGGTGACGAGCGGACCGGTCGCGGACTATATCATCCTCTTTGCCGCGACGCAGCCGGAGCTCAAGCATCGCGGCACCGCGTGTTTCATCGTCGATACCCATCTTCCCGGCTTTGCGCTCGGCAAGACCGAGCCGAAACTCGGCATCCGCGCGAGCGCGACTTGCGAAATCACGTACGAAAACTATCAACTCCCGGCGTCGCATCGCATCGGTCAGGAAGGCGAGGGGTTTAAGATAGCGATGACGATTCTCGACGCGGGGCGCATCGGCATTGCCGCGCAGGCGCTCGGTGTTGCGGAAGCCGCGTATGAGGCGAGCGTGGCGTACGCGAAAGAGCGCGAGGCGTTTGGGCAGAAGATCGCCGAGTTTCAGGCGATTCAGTGGATGATCGCGGATATGGCGACGCGGATCGAAGCGGCGCGGCTGCTCATCTACAACGCGGCGTCGAAAAAAGACCGGCACGAAAAATTCACGCGCGACGCGTCGATGGCGAAACTCTTTGCGAGCGAGACGGCGATGTGGGTGACGGAAAAAGCGATCCAGGTGCACGGCGGCATCGGTTACAGCAAAGAGTTGCCGGTCGAACGCTATTTTCGCGATGCCAAGATCACGGAGATCTACGAAGGCACGAGCGAGATTCAGCGGCTGGTGATTGCGCGAAGCGCGTTGGAAAATAAATAAAGTGGGGAGCTTTCATGTCCATTGATCCCAAGATTCTTGAGCTACGGCAAAAGCGCGAAGAGGCGCGGCTCGGCGGCGGTCAGAAACGCATCGAGCAGCAGCACGCGAAGGGCAAGCTGACGGCGCGCGAGCGGATCGACCTGTTGTTGGACGAGGGTTCGTTCCAAGAAATGGGAATGTTCGTCACGCAGCGCGCCACCGCGTTCGGCAACGACAAGCAAACGTACTACAGCGATGGCGTGGTGACGGGATACGGAACGGTCAATGGACGCCTCGTCTACGTTTTTTCGCAGGATTTTGGCGTGTTCGGCGGGAGTCTGGGCGAAGCGCACGCGGAAAAGATCGTCCGCTTGCTGGACCACGCAATGAAGAACGGCGCGCCGGTCATCGGCTTGAACGATTCCGGCGGCGCGCGCATTCAGGAAGGTGTGATGTCTCTCGCCGGTTACGCCGATATTTTTCTGCTCAACACGCTCGCTAGCGGCGTCGTCCCTCAAATCAGCGCCATCATGGGCCCGTGCGCGGGCGGAGCTGTCTATTCTCCGGCCATCACCGATTTTATTTTCATGACCGAGAAGACTTCCTACATGTTTGTCACCGGTCCTGACGTCATCAAGACCGTCACGCATGAAGAAGTCACCAAGCACGAACTCGGCGGAGCCATGACGCACAACGCCAAAAGCGGCGTCGCTCATTTCATCGCGCGCGACGACAAAGAATGCCTCGCCATGATTCGCGAGCTCATCAGTTTCTTGCCC
>DAIDTM010000480.1 GCA_027457205.1 Anaerolineae bacterium
ATGAACGTCGACGCGCACGATCCGGTCGGCATCTATCTCGGCACAACCGGCGGCGAAGTCTGGGCGAGCCGCGACGAAGGCGAATCGTGGACGCGTCTGGCGATGTCCCTCCCGGAAATCTACTCGGTCGAGGTGGCGGAGTTGGCGCGGTGAAAGTGCACATTCCGACGCCGCTGCGTTCGTACACCAATCAGAGCGTAGTGGAAGCCAACGGCGCGACGCTGGCGGAATTGTGCGATGATTTAGAGCGGCAATTTCCCGGCATTCGTTTTCGCGTCGTCAACGAGCAAGATGAAATTCGCGAGCACATCAAAGTCTTCGTCAATCAGAACATCGCGGAGAATCTTTCCGCGCCGCTCAAGCCGGGCGACGACATTCGCATCATCATGGCAATCAGCGGCGGATAAATCTATGGGGCGACTCGGTGAGTCGCCACAATCCGTTTTTGGCAAGAAATCTGATTGTGGTTTAGAATAGGATCAGTCGAATGGGGTATGATGCCTGAATTCAGGTTAGCTCGGCTCAATGACTTGCAGCTTTCGGCGACGCCGTCCGCCGCCATCGGCTCGCTTGCGCTTTGGCTCGTGCTGAGTGGAATCGCAAGGGGGTTGCTTCATCTCCCACTCGCCGACGCGCTCATCGGTGCGCTGGCTGCTGTCGCGTTGCACTGGCTTTCGGAAACGCTGCATCAACTGGGGCACGCCCGCGCGGCGCGGCAAACCGGACATCCGATGATCGGCATTCGATACTGGGGCGTGCTTTCCACATCGATTTATCCATCCGATGAACCCGCGCTGGTAGCTGAACTCCATATCCAACGCGCGTTGGGAGGTCCCTTGATGAGCTCGAATGTCGTCATTGCCGCGGCAGTCATCCTATTCGTGTTGCGGCTGGGCAGCACCACCGGCGCGGTCTGGTGGCTCGCGATATTCTTCCTGCTCGATAATCTTCTCGTCTTCACGCTCGGCGCGCTTCTGCCGCTTGGCTTCACCGATGGCAGCACATTGCTGCACTGGCGAGGCAAGCAATAAAGAATCACGAAGGAGGTTTGTTATGCTGACCGGCATCCATTTTCTATTGTCGTACAAATGCACGTACGAGTGCGACCACTGCTTTGTCTTCAGCAGCCCAAGCGCGGAAGGGACGTTCACGGCACATCAGATTCGCAGTGCGCTCGACGAGGCGCGCAAGATCGGCACGATCACGGAGATTTACTTTGAGGGCGGCGAGCCGACGCTGTTCTATCCGTTGCTGCTTGAAGGCACCCGGATGGCGCGCGCCGCCGGGTTCAACGTCGGCATCGTGACGAACGCGTACTTTGCGACGACAGAAGACGACGCCGCGCTGTGGCTCAAACCGCTCAAGGAGTTGGGCATCGCCGATCTCAGCATCAGCGACGACGCGTTTCACTCAGACGAAAAGGAAACGCCGGCGAAACGCGCGCTGGCTGCCGCGCGCAAACTGGGGCTGCCGGTTGGCTCGATCTGCATCGAGCCGCCGAGCGTTGCGGCGAACACCGCGCGCGCGAAAGGGGAGCCGATTGTCGGCGGCGGGGTGATGTTTCGCGGCAGAGCGGTCGAGAAACTCGCGGCGGGGTTGCCCACGCGCGGTTGGGAATCATTCGCCGAATGTCCGCACGAAGAACTGCGCGACCCGGGGCGCGTGCATCTCGATCCGTACGGCAACGTGCAACTCTGTCAGGGCTTGTGCATCGGCAACGCGTGGCAGACGCCGCTGTCCACGCTCGTAAAGAATTACGATGTCGCCGCGCATCCGATTGCGGGTCCATTGGCGAGCGGCGGTCCGGCGCGGCTGGTGAGGGAGTACGACATTCCGCACGAAGACGGCTACGTCGATGCGTGCCACCTGTGCTTTCGCGCGCGGCAGGCGCTGCTGGATCGATTTCCGCAGTACCTCGCGCCGCGGCAGGTGTATGGGATTGCCGCTTGACGCTCATCCGCGAATATGGTAGATTGTGCGCAGAGGTGAATCAATGCCGGACAATTTGATGGATCGAATCGAGATCAATCCAGACGTGATGGTGGGTAAGCCGGTGATTCGCGGTACGCGTGTTCCCGTCGAATTGATTTTGCGGAAACTTGGTGAAGGAGCAAAGCAATCTGATTTGCTCGACGCCTACCCGCGCCTGACCCCAGCCGATATCCAAGCGGCGCTGGCATACGCAGCCAACACGTTGGCACACGAAACCATCTTGCTGCAAACCGTCTGAGTCATCCAGGTGCTGAAATTCCTTGCCGACGAAAGTTGTGATTTCGCCGTCGTCCGTGCCTTACGCGTCAAGGGCTACGATGTCTTGGCGGTTTCAGAGATAACGTCTCGATCTGTAGACCGCGAGGTCATTGAGCAAGGTCGGCGCAAGCAACGGATCTTGCTGACAGAAGATAAAGATTTCGGCTGGTTGGTTTTCGCTAGTCATGCAAATTCCGCCGGAGTGATTCTGATCCGCTTCCCCGGCAATGCGCGCGCTGCGCTGGCACAGACTCTCGAACGATTTGTCGAAGAACATAGCAACGAAATCGCAAACGCATTTGTTGTCGTGCAGCCGGGACAAATTCGGATAAGCCAGAAAATGGAGTGATCGCCAGACCTTCAGAG
>DAIDTM010000481.1 GCA_027457205.1 Anaerolineae bacterium
GAATACGTCTGCAACGCACTCTTCCGCCAAGTCCGCCGCGCCGAGCAGTCGAATGGCATAGCGATACAACGCCGGGCTGTAACGATCGTAAATCTCGCCCAGCGCTTGCCGGTCGAACTGGCGCGCGCGTTGCAGCCAATCTTGTTCAGAGGTCACACTTGCTCCTCGTTGGTAAGACGCTCCAATCGCGCCTCAGGTACGGGCAAATAAAAAAGGGCGACGATGTGTCGCCCCTGCTGGAACAACGCGTTCTGAGCCTAGATTTTGCACCTGCGGTCGTGAAAAGACCGATTTGCCCGCACGCGATAGACGCTCAAAAACGTTTTCTATTGCGTGGGAAAGGGTGCGAAAGCGAGGCTGAGAGTCTATGCGCCTTCAAACTGAACCATCGAATAAACGTCGTACCCTTTGAGTTTGTCTCTGCCGTGCAAATCGACCAGTTCGATCAGGAAGGACAGCCCCACCACTTTGCCGCCGAGTTTTTCCACCAGGTCAACCGCCGCGCGCGACGAGCCGCCGGTCGCCAGCAAATCGTCGACGATTAACACCTTGGTCCCCGCCGGAATCGCGTCCTTGTGAATCTCCAGCGTGTTCGTGCCGTACTCGAGCGCATACGAAATGCTGATCTTGTCCGCCGGCAGCTTGCTCGGTTTGCGAATCGGCACAAAGCCCGCGCCGAGTTCGTATGCCAGCGGCGCGCCAAAGATCCACCCGCGCGCTTCCACCGCCGCGATCACGTCGATGTCGGTATCGATGTAATGCTCCACCATGGTATCGATGGCTTCCTGCAACGCTTCGCCGTCACGAATCAACGTGGTAATGTCGCGAAAGAGAATGCCTTTGACGGGGAAATCGGGAATACTGCGGATGAGGCGAGCCAGCTCCATGAGGAACCTCCTGGCGGAGCAATGGATTTTTGGAGGGCTGAACTCCTGTGAGATTGTATGCAAAAGGGTGAAAAAATGCAAATCCGCGTCGCTTGTGATATAATGTAAGTATGCCGCGTGATGCGAGGGGATGGGATCGAATTCAAATCGCTTTTGCGCGGGTTGGTATTTTGATGGGCATCGTTGGCGCGACCGTGGCTTGCGCCGGCTCGCCCGCTGCTTCCACACCGTTACCCTCACCACCCGCCGCCAGCATCACCGCGGCGGCGCTTCCAACATTGAGCGTTGCGCCGCTTGCCACGCCCGGGCTGCCTACTCGCACGCCGATTGCCGCGACCGGCGCGATCACGCTGACGCTATGGACGACGGAAGACCTCGCGCCAGGCGCGACCGCCGCCGGAAAAATTCTACGCAATCAGTTCGACGCCTTTACCGCGGCGAACTCGAACATTCACATCGACACCGTTCTGAAAAGACCGTACGGTCAAGGCGGCGTACTCGATTTCTTGATGACGACGAGCGCAGTTGTGCCGGCGCAGTTGCCCGACCTCGCCGCGCTCGATATTTCCGAAGTACCCCAAGCCGCCGCCGCCGGGATTTTGCAGCCGCTCGATCCGTTGATGAGCAATGACCTCAAGAACGATTTCTTCCCGTTTGCCGCGCAGGCGGCGGAGTACCAGGGCAAGTGGGTGGCGGTACCGTTCACGGCGGACATCGAGCATCTGGTGTACAATAAACTGATCGTCAAACGCGTCCCGCAGACCTGGGACGACGTTCTCAAACAAAAAGCGACGCTGCTCCTGCCGATTGGCGGCGGCAATGCATTTTTGGTGCAGTACCTGGCGATCGCGCCGCTGTTCGACGCGAGCCAGCAGTTGACGGTGGACCCGAACACGGCGAGCCAGGTCTTGAACTTCTTCAAGCGCGCCCGCGACCTGGGCGTGGTGCCCGACACGGCGATTGGGCTGAAGACTTCGGACGATGCGTGGCCCACGTTTGTCACCGGCAAAGCGGCGATGACGCAGGCGTGGGCGTCGCGTTACTTGACCGACCGCGACAAGCTGCCGGACGCGATGTACGCGTCGGTGCCGACGCGCGACGGCAAATCTGCGGCGGTGGCGACCGGTTGGGCGTTTGTGATCGTGACCAAAGACCCGGCGCGCCAAGCCGCGGCGGCGCGGTTCATCCAATGGATCGTGCAGGGCGAACATCTCGCGCCCTGGCTGCGCGCCGCGCGGCGATTGCCGGCGAGCCGCTCGACGATGATTTTGTCGGTCGATCCGGTGGATTACGGCGCGTTCTTGCGCGATCAGATGGAGCGCGCAGTGTATCTGCCGCCGAGCGCAACGTACAACAAAGCCGCCGACGCGTGGCGCGCGGGGATGGCTGCCGTGTGGAAAGGGCAGACCACGCCGGATGAAGCCGCCAGCAGCATTGCGGCGGCGTTGAAATGAACTTTGAATTCTGAATTGAAGGAGCCGGCGATGTTTGAGACCTCGCTGCGGTCGGAAGGGCAGCGGCGTCTTTCAGAAATTGGGAACGCTGACCTGCTGGTAGGCATTCCGAGTTACAAAAACGCTGAAACCATCGGGACGGTGATCGATCGCGTGGCGGATGGACTGCGGACGCATTTTGCCGCCATGCGACCGGTGATCGCGGTTGTCGATGGCGGATCATCAGACGAAACAGTGCAAATCGCAGCGAACCGCCCGCTGACGCCGCCCGTCCGCCGCATCGTGACGACGTATCAGGGTATCCAAGGCAAGGGGAGCGCGGTGCGCGCTATCTTCGAAATGGCGCGCGTGCTCGGCGTAAAAGCCGTGATCGTGCTGGAAGCGGACTTGGCTAGTCTCTCGCGCGATTGGATTCAGAAACTTGCCGCGCCCATCCTGAGCGGCGAGTACGACCTGACGGTGCCGGTCTACGCGCGTCCGCTGGTAGAAGGTGGAGTGACCGATCTCTTGGCGTATCCGCTGACGCGCTCGCTCTACGGCGCAGACGTGCGCCAGCCGATGGCGGGTGACTTGGCGATTTCCGGCGCGCAAGCCGCGCGATTCTACGCGCGCGACGTGTGGGAGACCGATGTGGCGCGGCACGGCATCGACATCTGGATGACGACGGTCGCGATCAACGAGAATATCAAAATCTGCCAGGTGCGGCTCGGCACGAAAATCGAAGACAAGCGCGAAGCCGCGGTCTCCATCGATCCGGGGTTCATCCAAGCCGTTGGCACGCTGTTCCGGATGATGGAAATCTATCGCCGCCGCTGGCCCGAGGCGCATCCGCTGCGCGCCGTGCCGTTCTACGGCAATGGGGTAACGGTCGATCAACAGCGGTTGACCGGCGCGATTACGATCGATATGCTCAGCGACGCGTTCACATCCGGCGCGCGGCGCTATCGCCGGTTCTGGCGCACGATCATGGTTCCCAGCCATTGCGCCGAAATATCCGAACTGGCGAACAAGCCGCGCGGCGCGACGCACCTGTCCGCCGAGTTGTGGGCGCGCATCGTTTTCGATTTTGCCGTGGTGTACAACAAGGGCGAGAACGATCCGGACAAGGTTGTCGCCGCGCTGCTGCCATTATACTATGCGCGCACCGCGACAATTCTGCGTGAGACCGGCTCGCGGCTGGACGCCATCGAGAAAGCTGTGCAAGATCAGGCGCAATGTTTCGTCGAACAGAAAAAATACCTGATTTATCGCTGGCAGGCGTACGTTCCCTGGTCCGTCGATGGCGTGCGATGAAATGACAAATGACAAATGGCAAATGACGAGAGACGAAGGTCGGACGACGAGTGCCAAAGAAGTCGAGAGGTGATATGAGAAGACGCTTTTTGCTGATTGCGTTTAGCATAGCGATGGCGGCGCTGGTGTTGCTCCGCGTGACGCCGGCGCACGCGCAGGGACCGAATTTGGACGACGAGACGAATCAGATCGCCAAGACGTTGTATTGTCCGGTCTGTCCCAACACGCCGCTGGATGTTTGCTCGACGCAGGCGTGCGCGCAGTGGCGCGCGCTCATCAAGGAGAAGCTGCAGCAAGGTCAAACCGCGCAGCAGATTCGCGATTACTTTGTGCAGCAGTACGGCGAGGTCGTGCTGGGCGCGCCGCCGCCGGAGGGATTCAATTGGCTGGCGTATATTCTGCCGGTGATTGGGATTCTGCTGGGCGCGGCAATCGCATGGCTGACCGTGCGGCAGTGGATCATCCACCGCGGCGCCGGCGCGGCGGCGCCGGTCGAAACGCCGGTGTCCAAAGAATACGCCGAGCGGATCGAAAAAGACTTGAAGGAGTTGTAACCGTGTCACGTTGGATCCAAGCTGCCATATTTGCCCTGGTGATTGCCGTCATCATTTTCTTTGCGTTCGGTCTCCGGGTACAGGGTCAGTCGCAGCCGTCGTCCGGTCCCGCGCCAGATTTCACGCTCAAGACGTTTGACGGACCAACGATCCGATTGTCTGACCTCAAAGGCAAAGTGGTCGTCGTCAACTTTTGGGCGTCGTGGTGTGTGCCCTGCCGCGATGAAGAAACGTTATTGGAACAGACCTACGAGCAGTACAAGAATCGCGGCGTCGTCTTCCTCGGCGTCGATTGGGTCGATCCGGAGCCGGACGCGCGCGCGTACCTCAAGCAGTACAACATCACGTACCCTACCGGTCCCGATCTGGGTACGACGATCGGTCCGCTGTACCGCATCAAAGGCGTGCCAGAGACGTACTTTATCGGCAAGGACGGCAATCTCGCCGGCAACTCGCTGGGACCGATCGGGGATAACGCCGGTTATATGACCACCGCGCAATTCATCCAGAAATTGGAAACGCTGGTGGCGCAATAAAAAGCGTAGAGACGAGTCGCCGACTCGTCTCTACGCTTTCCTCCATCGCCATACGCTCCATCCCGCCAGCGCGAGCACCGTCGCCGCGAACAGCCCCACGCCAATCTTGAACGCCGGCGGATCGTACGTCAGCAGCACCCGATGCGCGCCGGCGGGCACCGCCACTGCGCGGAATAGAAAATCCGCGCGCAGCACATCCGCCGGCTTGCCGTCCACCGACGCGCTCCACCCCGGATAGTACACCTCGCTCAATACCAACACACCCGCGTTCGCCGCGTTCACGTCCAGCAAAATCGCGTTCGGTCCGTATCCCACGATCTTGGCGGACGATGCCCCGTTGTCCACTGTCGGCTGCCCACTGTTCACCGGTTTCTCCAGCACCACCGTCTGCGCGGGATCAAAGTCCGGCGCATGGATCGCGGCGAACGCGGCGTTCTGATCGGACACGACGCGCGTGTTCGACACGATAAATGCGCGCGGCAGGACGCGCGTGTTCTCGTAAATGTTGAACGCCGGATCGCCGTCGTACGCCAGTTTGAATTTCGCGCGGTCGACCGGCGCGCTCTTGCGCGCGAGCAAATACTTGACGTTGAGCAAATCGTACAGCGCGGTCGAGCGGCTGCCGAGCGATTGCCAGTAGCGGTCGAAATCCGCCAGCACGAGCGGGTTGTCGCCGTTCACGTCGAACAAAGCGTGCACGATGGAGGTATCGGCGGGCCACGCGCTATCGATGCCGGTGCCGCGCGCGTCGATGCGGTAGATGCTGCCGTCGCTCTTCAGGAATGCGACCGCGTCCGGGTGATCGAACACGCGCGATGGATCGTCGGTGCTGAGATCGACGTACGCGCCGAGCGAGAGAAGATCGAAGAAAATCAGCGCGAGCGCCAGCGTCGACCATGCTATGCTGCCGAAAACTCGCGCGCGGCGCTCGACGATCAACGCCACGGAGAGCGCGAGCAGGAGAAGGAAGAACGCCAGCGAATTGACGGCGTTGGCGATGCGCGCGAACAAGACCGCGTCCTGGTTC
Organism: Anaerolineae bacterium; assembly: GCA_027457205.1. Classification (GTDB taxonomy): domain Bacteria; phylum Chloroflexota; class Anaerolineae; order UBA4142; family UBA4142; genus DAIDTM01. The sequence goes on from DAIDTM010000481.1 coordinate 5,752, forward strand.
TGCCCCAGAATCAAGATGGCGTACGCGGTGGAGCCGACGGAAAGCGTGATGAGCAGCCACACGAACGGCGCCGCACGCGTGATGCGCTGGAACGCGACTTGACTCGCCGCCGGCAATTCGCGCAGCAGTAGATCAAAGCCGAACGCGGCGAGCGCGGCAATCGCGAAATCAAAGAGGACGATAAAGCGCGCCGGCACGCGCAATTCCCCAAACCCCGGCGCCCATTGGTACAGCCAGCCGTGCAGAATGGCATAGCCGCCGAGCGCGAGCGCGAGTCCGATCAGCGCGAACGCGCCGAAGAATCGCGTGGGCGCGTCGCGGCGGAGCGCCAGCGCGAGCAGCGCGAGCAGCAGCGGCAAGACGCCGATGTATCCCACCTCGACGCGCTGCCACGGTCCCCACGCCGCCTGCGATCCGCGTCGGAAAAAGCCGGGGACGAGCAGTCCGATCAGCTGCGCCGGCGGCAGCGAGAACTGCGCGGCTTGCTCGTACGAATACGCCGCTCGCAGCGTGTGTTGCGCCATCTCCGCGCTGGGTAGCAGCGTTGGCGCGGCGAGTCCGAAGGAAACGAGCGCGGTGAGTGCGAGGTAGACAAATGGCGAGGGACGGAAGATGAATGCGGCGGCTTGACCTCCGTCGTCCGTCTTTCGTCCTTCGTCGATGGTTTCCCAAATCGCGAACAGTCCAAGCGCCAGCACGATGAATAGGAAGATTTGGATGTGTCCGGCGAAGAACGCTACCGCAAGAATCACGCCGGCAATCGCCGCGAATGCCGGGCGTCGATCCGTGACTGCGCGTCGGTAAAACAACAACACGAGCGGCGTCCACGCGGCAACGGCAATCAGGTTCAGATTGCCAAAATGGGTGACGAAGAGATCGCTGAATTCAAACGCAATCGCCCCGGCGAGACACGCCGTGCGAGTGACGAGTGACGAGTGGCGAGTGGCGATTCCGGTCTCGTCACTCGCTATCCGCCACTTGCCCCATCGTAAGAACACGTACATCCCCGCGCCGGCGATAAAGAAATGCAGGACGGAGAGAAACTCCATATCGCGGAACGTCAGTGGATTGGAGATGAAGAACGTGAGGAGATTGAGCGGATAGAAGATGCCAGACTGGATGTCGCCGACGAACGGCATACCGCCAAAGAGATACGGATTCCAGAGCGGGATCACGCCGCGCTGCCACCACGATGCGGCAAATTGATAAGTCGGGTACAGAAACTGACCGAGGTCGCCGCCGCCGGCGGGCATCCAGGCATCGCCAAACAGCAATCGCCAGAAAAAACCGGCGGTCGCCGCGCCGATGATACCGACCGCTGCCAGATCGCGCCACGCGTCGTCCGAAACGCGGCGGCGCGCGAGGGCGACGAGCAGGGCGATCAGCCAGACGCCGGCGGCGAGGACGAGAATCATGGTTGCGCTTTAAGCAAGAACTCGCGCGTCGATTTGCCGGCTTGCCAGTACAGCTTCAAGCCGGAATCGTTCGACGCAATTTGGAAGATCAGTTCGCCGTCCAGATTCCCATTCGGCGGCAAATCGGCTTGAGTGAGGAGCTGCGGAATAGTGACCGTCTTGGGATTGGCGGAGTACGTCAAACCGCCGTCGCCTTTGACCGTGAAATCCGCGGCGGCAATTTTGATCGGCGTGCCGGTTTTTTTCGTGTTGTGCAGATGCACCGTGACGAGCATGAATTCATAGTTGGGCGGCAAGGTGACATTGCCTTCCACTTTGAGTGGACGCTCTACGCCGGTGACGGTCAATTCCGCGCCATTGTCCGCCAGCCCTTTGGTTTTGAGCGGCACCGGCGCGTTCTTGTTCACCGTCGGCGTCGCGGTGGGTCCGGTGAGCGATGAAATCAGCGGCGGACCGAATTGGACGCCCAGCAGCAACACGCCGCACGCGCAGCAGAGCAACGCGACCAGCGCGACCGCGCCGGCAAGGAGATAGCCAGGCGGAACGCGCCGTCCGCCGCGCGGTTGATAGTACGGCGTCGGCGTGGCAATGTTACGGTAGCGTGATTCTTTCGAGAAGGACACGATTATTCTCCATCGGCGCGCCATTCGCGGCGGTCATGCGAACGCGTGCGCCAGTTGCAGGGATGTACATTCCAATTTCGATTTGGTAATCGCCGGGTTGCCAACGTCAAATGGGAAAAATGCGTAACGCAGTATAACCCAAGCAGCGCAAAAGCCAAAACCGCGACCCACGCGAAAATGGCTCATAATTGGCGCGAACGAATATTAAACGTTATCCGAAATAAATTTATTTGTCCACGAAGGACACGAAGAATCACGAATTCGGATCTATTTTTAGTGTGCTTCGTGTGCGTTGTGGAAGTTCCCTGTTCCGAATAACGTCCTTTTTTTCACTGCGTCTGTACCCGCGCCGCGCCCAGCAACACCCGGTCTTGCGCGACGCGCGCGCCGTTCGCGTCGAACACCGGCAGGCGCGCCAGAGTGGCTGGGTCGTACATCCCAATTTCAAGCGTGTAATCACCCGGCGGCGCGTTGGCTGGAACGCGCAAATCGTACGTGTCGATGATTGTCTCGCCAGGCTGCCAGTCCGACGTGGCAAACGACCCGCCGCCGGGTTGGGAATCGTCTTGCGCCCACACCGGCGATTGAGTCGCCGGGTTCGTCGGACCGAGCAAATGGACGAAGACGGTATAATCTTCGTCGGTCAGGACGAGACTGCGCCAGTACACCGTTACCGTGATCGTGTCCGCATTCTCCGTTTCATCGTACGCGATGAGGGAGAACGTATCGCCCATCCGCGCATCGACGCGGTGCTGCGGCGTGAGCTGCGGCGCGCCCTCCGCGCGAAAGAGCGTGGCGTAAGAAATGCCGAGGTCATCGTAGATCGTTTCGATCCGGCTTCCCTGCGGGAAAATCCGTCGCAAGATCGGCAGCGAGCGCGAATCTTCGTGCGTCACGATGCCGTAGGTTGCCGCCGCGCCGGGCGGCGGCAGCACCAACACCTGACGACCGTCGAAACTTGCCGCGGCGCGTCCCGCCAGCCCAAATTGGATCGTGTAATGTGTGTGGTCCACCGGCGAAATGAACAGCGACTCGTTCGCCGGACGGTCGCGCAGCGCATTTGCCAAGTCCAAATAGCCCGCGTCAAACGATTCGAACAGTCCGGGATCGCCAGCCCACACGGAAAAATAATCGTGGATGTTGGAATACGCGCTGAACGCCAGCCCGGCAAACACCAGACCGTACGCCGCGATCGGCATCCACGCGATGCGCGGCTTTGCATCGCGCGCTTTTTCGAGAACGGTCGCCAAGCCGTATGCGACGATCAGCGCGAGCACCGGCGTCACGCCTACGTCGCGTCCAAAGTGCGGCGCAAAATCGGTGACGACGCTGGGCAGCGACATGACGACGAGCCAGAGCAGCAGAAAGCGCGATTCACTGCGGCGGAGGCGCGCGAGGCAGACGATTACGCCGATGATAAAGCCGATGGCGAGAAAGGCATCAAGCGCGGGACGCCCCGGCAGATTGCTGCGCGGGTTTTGGTCGCCGCGGATAAAAAACATCCCGGCGACTTGAATCAGATTATCGGTGAGTGCGGGAACGCCGGAAGAAAGAATGCTGACCGCGTTCGGGCGGTCGAGGAGATCTGCTGGGTGCGTGACAAAGTACAACCCGAGCGGCGCAAAAACCAAAACGGCGATAACGGCGAAGATGACCAGCCCGCGCCCGTTGCGCCGCAGGAAATTTCGATCCACCAAAATTTCGATGCCGAGAAACGCCGCGACCAGAATCGGCGCGAACAGGTCGGCTTTGTAGGTGTACATCGTCGCGCCGAGAAACAAGCCGGCAAGCCCCCACTCCAACTTCCACCTCGTCCCTCCTCCGCTCTGCAGGGGAGAGTGAAGGGCGCGCCAAAGAAACGCGAATGACAGTGTCATGAACGCCGGCGTGAGGATCGGCTCCATCCCAAGCCGGCTAAAGTTGATGTGCCAGTACAGAATCGCGAGCAGGAATGACGACAGGGCGGCGAGCCAACGCGAGCGGAACAGCGAGCGCGCGAGAAAATACAATGCCGCGACATTCAAGATGCCGGCGAGCGCGGTGACGATGCGGATGCTCCACACCGAATCGCCGAACGCGACGAAAGCCAGCGCGGTCGCGTACATCACCATCGGTTCGCCGGTCGAATTTTCCGGAAAATAGAGCAGCCGATCTGCGCCGGCAATGATGCGACGCGCGCCAACGCCTTTGAACGCCGAGTCGTAGTGCAAACCCGGCGGCAGCTGGTCGAGCCGATAGACGCGCAGAAATGTCGCCAGCAGCATGATCGCGACGAATACGCCCAGCTCCACCCACGTTTCGCGCGTAAACTTCACGGCGCTTGCACCTGCACCGTACCCAACAGCACGCGGTCGTCCGCCACGCGCTTGCCCTGCGCGTCAAACACCGGCAATCGCACGAGTGTCGCTGGATCGTACATTCCCACCTCCAGCGTGTACGTGCCAGGCGGCGTGTTGGGCGGAACGAGCAAACCGTACCGGTCGTCGATCGTCGCGCCGACTTGCCACGTCGTCGTCGGACGCGAGCCGCCGACCGGCTCGCGGTCCATCTGCGCCCACACCGGCGATTGCGTCGCCGGGTTCGTCGCGCCGATGAGGTGCGTGAAAACCTTGAACGATTTGTCGATAGGCGCGGTAGTCTGCCAATGCAGCGTCAGTTGCAGTGTCTCGCCCGGCGCGACCTGCGCGCGGTCGAGCGTATAGCCGATGAGGTGAATACTCGCGCCGAGCGTCATAGTGATCGGACGCTGGACCGCCTTCGACGCGTCCGGCATATCGTACAGCGTCAGACTCGCGTCGACAAAACCGCGCGTGAATGTCTTGTACGCGTTTGCGCCGAACCAGCGCGCCAGGTAGCCGGTCGGATCGTACTCGGCGGGATTGCCGAACATCACAACCCACAATCGCGAATGGCTGTGCGCGACGTTGGCGAGCTGCTGCCGCGTCTGCGGGTCTTCCAGCGGCGCGCCATCGGGAAAATAGAATGCCGGAATGCCGCGCGGCGCGTAATAATCGTAGAGTGGCTTTTGCAACGGATTGTTCAGGATGAGCGCATCGCCGGGCTGCGCGTGCGCGGCGACGTACGCCATCATGTGCCCGTACTTGCCTTTGGCGTACGCGTCGTTGTAGTAATAGTTCCACATCGAAAACGCGCTGACGATGATAAAAACGCCGAGCACGCCGACGGTTGCCCACGCGCGTTGCCGCGCGATCCAATCGAGTCCCAGCGCGACGGTGAGGATGAACCCCGGCAGCGCGACCAGCACGTAGCGCTCGAAGAAGAACGGCATCACCGGGTTGACGACGTAGGCGACGATGACCGGGACGATGAAATAGATCGGCGCGAACCACAACGCCGCGTCGCGGCGGGGAAGGATCGCGAGGACGCCGAACGCGGCGAAGAACAGGAACACCGCCGTCGCGATCTGAATGATCGGATAGCCAACGGTCAGCCCCGCGCTAAAGGCAAGAAACGACTTGCCAAAAATCATTTCGATGCCGCTCCAGCCCCATTCGTCAAAGCGGTGGTTCGCCTTGCTGCTCAAGAAAGACGCCTGCACGACGATCCACGGGACGTACGCGAGTGCAAGCGCGAGTTGCAGCAGAATCCAGCGCGCAAGCGCCGCGCGGCTTTTCCGTAATCGAATCAGCGCGTACACGTCTTGCGCGGCGATGACGAAGAACGCGGAATAGTGGGTGTACATCGCGAGCAGCGTCGCGACAAAATACGCGCCGCGGACGCGCGCATCGCCCTGCGCGCCGGTTTGATCGAAGACGCGCAGCATAAAATACGTCGACGCGAGCGCAAGCACGGCGACCAATTCGTACATCCGCGTTTCCTGGCTGTAGTAGATCAACAGCGGCGAAACAGCAGCGAGGATCGCGGCGAACCACGCCACGCGCGGACGTGTCGGCGTCAATCGTTTTGCCAGGACGAAGATCAGCGGCACGACCAGAATGCCAACCAGCGCGGAGAGCGCGCGCGTCGCGTACGCGCTCGATCCGGCGCGGCGCAGCCAGACGAAGAGGAGCAGCGGGTAGAACGGCGGGTGCGTATCCGCGCCGCCGGCGATGACGGCGGGGAGCGGCTGTTGACTGAGGTAAATGCTGAACGCTTCATCGCCCCAAATGTCTTGAGCTTGGAGACGATAGAAACGCAGCGCTGCCGCGAGCAAAACAAGCAACAGCAGCGCGAGATATTCCCATTGATTCCAACGGTTTCGGCGTGTTTCCATAGACCCGGTTGCCGCGTGAGCGAGGGCATTATAGCATAATTCTCCGGGAGAAGAAATGTGAACTTGTGGTATAATTGCATGGAAAGGGATCATCGACGCAGCATGAAACATTTTCTTCTTCTGCACCACCCCAAACTTCCACACTCACTCGCTCTCGCTCACCAATGGTCCGCTCAATTCGATGCGCTCGATGCGCGCTCCACGGTCATCTCCGCGTGGGACGAAGCCGCCATCACTCAGCATCTCGACGGCGTTGATCTGGCGATCACGCTCGGCGGCGACGGTACGATTCTGCGCGCCGCGCGGCTCTGTGCGCCCGTCCGCGTACCGATTCTCGGCATCAACCTCGGACGGGTGGGATTCCTGTCCGAAATTTCGCCGGAAGAGTTTAACGCGCGCCAGGTTGCCGAAGGTGCGTTTTGGGTCGAAGAACGGACGATGCTGCACGCGACTTTTTCGCGCGGCGGCGTGACGCGCGGCGAGTACGAAGCGCTGAACGATGTCGTCGTCGGGCGCGGCAAGTTGGCGCGCGTCATCCGGCTGGCGACGCACATCGACGGCGATTATCTGACGACGTTTATCGCGGACGGCGCGATCGTCGCGACGGCGACCGGCTCGTCGGCATACGTCTTTGCCGCCGGCGGACCGATCCTCGCGCCGGAAGTCAAGACGCTGGTGCTGGTTCCCATCGCGCCATACCTCAGCCAGGTCAAGTCCTTTGTGCTGCCGGAAGGTTCGCGCGTGTTGCTGCGACTGGAGACCGATCATCGTTCCATTCTGACCATCGACGGGCAAATCG
>DAIDTM010000482.1 GCA_027457205.1 Anaerolineae bacterium
GGTCCAAGTCATTGGCAATGCAGGATTTGATTGCGAGAAAACCATCATTGCGCTGGCAGCAAAAACAAGCAACACCAAGATCATCGCAAACGCCAACGCGGGACGATGCGTAACGCGTCCGAACCAATTTGAGATATTGCCGCTTTGATCGAGCTGGCGCGCAGCTTCGTTCAGGAATCTGCGCCGACCGTCGGCAAGCTGCGGCGTTGGCGCCGGCGCAAGAATCTGCAAATGCTGCGCCACTCGAATCAACTCCGCCGTTTCCGGTTCGCTACCACTCGGGTTCTCGACCGGCGTGTCAATTGCCATTTGCTTCAGGGCAATGTCTAGTCTGGATTCCAAATCGCGTTCCGTCATTTGATTCGCTCTGCCTCGAATTGCGCGTCACGACGTAATTCAGCGCCGAGAAGATCGCGCAATGTTGCTAACCCGCGGTGTTGCAATGCTTTCACCGCGCCCACTGGTTTGTCGATCACGCGCGCGATCTCTTCGTTCGACAATCCTTCGAGAAACTTGAGCACGATCACCTGCTGTTGTTCCGGCGTCAGCCGATTAACCGCGCGCCGCAGGCGTACGCGCTCCATTTCGATTTCGGCAAGATACGCCGGGTCGTCATAATCGCTCTGAATGTCTTCGTCGAGCGATTGTGCGGGCGAATTTTGCCGGAAGTAATCGACGATTAGGTTGTGCGCGATGCGATACAAGAACGCGGCGAGGTGGTCCGGAGCGACGCGCGCATGAAGGAATCGGACAAAGACCTCGCTCGTCAAATCTTCCGCAAGGGACTGGTCGCCGAGGCGATGGTAGATGTAGCGAAAAATCCTCGGCGCATACGTGTCATAGACCTCGCCAAGTTTCGAGAGCGCATCGCTCACGACAACTCCTCAATATCTAATGACGAAACCGAGACAAAAAAGATACGTTGAGTTTTGCGCGGCTTACTTGACCAGTTCCAGTATCTGGTACAGGGTCAGCACACGCAGAGTGCTCGTCGGCGTCGGGACAGGCGTGTTGGTCGGCGCGACGATGAGCGACGGCGGAATCGGCGTGACGGTCAGCGGGACAATCGCCGGCGCGTTCAGCGCGCCCAGAGGATTGTCCAGCCGGATAATGTTCGTCGCCACGGTCGTCGAGTCACGTGATTGGTTGAACGCGCTGTCCTCGGAAACGTTGCACTCCCAAATGTTGTTCGCAAAGAACGCAATCGATCCGCCGATCCAGAACGGATAGTTGCACACGGCATCGGAATTGGCGGCGACGGTAGCGATATTGTCCCGGAAAACGTTCCCGAACGAGAAGGTGACCTCAAAGCAATTGCTCGTCGCGCCGGCGCAATAGTTCGAGAAAAAGTTATTGTCGTTGCTCGCCAAGCCGCGTTCGCCGTCCATATAGAAGCAATTTGCGCTCAACTCGCATTGATTGCGTGCGATCAGATTCGCCGTGCAGCCGAGACACACCCAGCCCGATGTCTCGCAGCCGTTCTGGAACTGGCGACCGTCCGGCGTGGTGCAGCCGTGATTGTCACGACTCCATTCGTTCCCGACAAAAACACTGCTCGTGCTGCCAATGTTGAACGAACCCCAGCCGTTCAGATCGCTCAACTGATTTTCGATAAGTTTGTTCGCGTTGCCATTCACCGTCGCAATGCCGATCGTGCCGCCGCGCACTGTGACGCCGTGAATCGTCGAGTTCGATCCCTGGAGCAAAATTCCGCCGCCGTAAATAATACCGCCGCGCAGCGTCGTCGTGACCGGACGCGTCGCGAAATCGCATTGGTCGTACAGGCACAACCACGCGCCGGCGTCGCGCGGATCGGCGCTCGCCTGAATCGTCACACCTTCGATCCAGTCGTTCGAACCTTGCGCCGTGATCGCGAACTGTCGTCCCGAGCTGGTCACCACCGCCGAATGCGCGTCGTCGGCGTAGAG
>DAIDTM010000483.1 GCA_027457205.1 Anaerolineae bacterium
CGCCTTGGTTAGTGGCAGTCGACATCACTGGCGGTAGCGGTTGCGCGGGCGCGCCCGCGCGTTCCAACGCCGCCGGCGCGCTGGTTGGGACGGGTGCTGCCGGCGCAGAGCAAGAAATGATCGAAAGTGCGATGGCAAAGAATGAAATGGCGAGCAAAGTGCGTCTCATTTTGGTTTGTCCTTTCTGCGAGCGAGTTTGATGTTCATTCACTAGACGCTCTGCGCGCAAAAAAGTTCCGCAACAATAAACCCGAAGTGTTTACACAACCCTTCGGGTTTGGGTCTCACCATCCGTAACTCAACCGTGTAACGAGACGATGCGGCAGTTCGGCTTGCTCCATTTTCGTTTGCGTCGCGACGATGTCGTAATCGATGCGATAGTGTGTGAGGGACAGCGCATCCGAATCAAGGATCGCATACGCGGCGCGCGGGTCGCCGTCGCGCGGCTGACCGACGCTGCCAGGATTGATCATCATCCGGTCGGGATTGAGCTTGACCGGCGAGTTCTCTGGCAGCAGATCGGCGGTGGCGGTCCGGTCGTTCGGGCGATAGCGGTAGATGACGGGTACGTGCGTGTGCCCCATCAGGCAGATGGGCGTATCGAAATAATCGAAATTGGCGCGCGCGACGACCGGCGTCATCACATACTCCCAGATCGGGTAGCGCGGGCTGCCGTGAACGAGCGTGAACCGCTCGGCTTGCGTGGGCACGCGCTCGGGCAGCGCGCCGAGCCACGCGAGATTTTCCGGCGTCAACTGTTCGCGTGTCCACATTGCCGCGCGGCGCGCGTCCGGATTGAATTCTTCCAGATCGAGTTTGCCAAGCGCCGCCCAGTCGTGGTTGCCGGCAAGGCAGAGCAAATCGAACGAACGGAGGCGTTCGATGCACGCGTTCGGCTCGGGTCCGTAACCGACCACGTCGCCAAGACACCAGACGCGGTCGAACGGCGCGGCTTGGGCAAGGACGGTATCCAGCGCGACCAGGTTAGCGTGAATGTCAGAGACGATCAAGATTCGCATGACTGCCTCGCCGCCATTCTACCACATTTGGCGTGAAAGTAAAATTGGCGCGGCTTGGCGATTACCGGTATCTTGATTTTACCGCCGAGACGCTGAGATCGACTTTTTGTTTCGTCCTTGTCGCGCATCGGCAATCGGAGTATAATGCGGATGGAAATCGAAACCCGTTTCGGATGGCGAGAAAACGGGTTTCTCGGAAATGTCATTGTGTCTCCTGTCTCCAACGATCACACGCTCGACATCATCAGTCACAGCGCAGCGCAGACGCAGCGCCTCGGCGCGCGGCTCGGCGAACTGGCGCGCGCAGGCGATGTGTTCTGTCTGGAAGGCGAACTCAGTTCCGGCAAGACATGCTTTACGCAAGGGCTAGGGCGCGGGCTGGGCGTTCTGGAATCGATTCACAGCCCGACGTTTATTCTGGCGAATGAGCATCGCGGCGGTCGGCTGCCGCTGTACCACATCGACGTGTACCGGGTTCGCGGGGCGGACGAAGCGATCGGGATCGGAC
>DAIDTM010000484.1 GCA_027457205.1 Anaerolineae bacterium
GAGTAGCTGGGAATCGCACGTTTCAAGATTGGTTGAGTAAGCGAGAAAAACAGTAATCATCGGTAAGCGGTTTGCGCGGATGGTTGTCGCATCATAACCGATGAGGTTCGATTATGAAAGATAAACCTGGAAAAGAAGAAATAATTTTTTACATCGCCGTGTTTTTGTTTAACTTATTTCTGAAGTATGTCTTGTATGGTTTCGCCACTGATGGATGCCATGGATCAGGAAGTAATCCTTACATGAGAATATGTGACGCGAATTGGCTTTACGCAAACGTCTTTGTAGAGTGCGTCATCTTCCTGCTTTTTCTAAAGCTCTCAATATTCTCTGAAATACGGTTCGGTTATCGAGCAGTATTGTTCGCGCTCTACTGTGTGTACGTCATATCGTCGCCTGTCGTTATGGTTTATATATGGACTCTCCCATTCTTTAAGGAACAGATAGGATCAGAAGCAGGAATGTTGATTCTGCACTCGAAAATTGAAGGTGGCTTTCAGTAAGGGAAATAATGGCACAGCACATCGCTATTATCGGCGGCGGATTTGCGGGACTGACCGCCGCGTACGAACTGGGCAAGCAAGGGTACCAGACCTTTCTGTTCGAGCGCGCGCCGGAACTGGGCGGGCTTGCCGGCACGTTTCCCATCGAAGGCACGCGGCTGGAACGCGGCTACCATCACTGGTTCACGAGTGACACACACATCGTCGCGCAGATGGAAGAGCTGGGACTGGGCGACCGCGTGCAGTGGATCGAATCCAAGACTGGCTGGTTCGAGAATGGCAAGATCTGGAACATGGTCACGCCGTTAGACGTACTCCGCCTCGGCACGATTCCGTTCATCGACCGACTCCGGCTTGGGATGACGGTCGCGTATCTCACCTACCTGCAATCGAACAAAAACAACCTTGCCAAGTACGAAAAAATCACGGCGGTACAGTGGTGGAAAAAGTACGGCGGGCGCAATGCGTGGGACAAGGTGTGGAGTCCGCTGTTCCGCGGCAAATTCGGCGCGGAAGCGGAAAACATTCCGATGGAGTGGCACTGGTACAAAATCGTCCTCCGCATCGGCTCGCGGCGCGGGATGACCAAGGAAGCGCTCGGCTATCCGCGCGGCTCATTCCAGGTGTTGATCGACGCGCTGGAAGCCGCGATCAAGAAACAAGGCGGCAAAATCTACCTCGGCGCGACCGTGCAGCGTGTCGTCGTCGAAAATGGCGTCGCGTGCGGGCTGCAATTCGCGGACGACGCGGCGTCGCAAGCCGCGCAACGCGAACTCGCCGGCGGCGAATCGTACGCGCGGTTTGATCGCATCATCTGCACCGCGCCGTCGTTCGCCACCCTCAAGATCGTTTCGGAATTTCCCGCCGATTACATCGCCAAGATGAAGGCGGCGAAATATATGGCGGCGGTGCTGCTCATCCTCAAGATGAAGAAACCGGTTTCGCCCATCTACTGGCTCAACATCGCGGACCGGACGATTCCGTTCGTCGCCACTATCGAACACACGAATTTCATTTCACCGGACGTGTACAACGGCAAGCGCGTGATGTACGTTTCGAATTATCTCGATCCATCCAGCCCGTACTTTCAAATGTCGCGCGATGAACTCTTCAACGCGTACCTGCCGCATCTGCAAAAGATCAATTCCAACTTTTCGCCAGACGGAGTGGAAGAGGTGTGGCATTTCAAGGAAGCCGCGGCGCAGCCCATCGTGCCGCTGAATTATTCGAAACAGATTCCGGACTATCGCACGCCGCTGCGGAATCTCTATCTCGCGAACACAACGCAGATCTACCCGGAAGACCGCGGCACGAATTATTCCGTGCGGTTGGGACAGATCATCGCGAAGCTGGTAGACGAAGACGCGCGGAATGGCGACGGCTGGAAGTAGCGGTTGGACAAGGCGCATGAGGTGAATCAATGAGCCCGCTGGTACAAAAACGTATTCTCACCGCAACGAACGATCCAACGCTCTTCAAGTTGTTGAACTTGCTTTTTACGAGCGAAGGGCATCAAGTCGCGCAGGCAATCTCCGCCGCCGAGACTCTCGATAAATCGGCGGCGCTCAAGCCGCACATGGTCGTCATCGACGATTCGCTGCCGAACGCGAATTCCACCGACCTCTGCCGCCGCCTGCGCCAGCGCATCGCCGCACGCGATCAGGCGATTCTGGTCATTTCTTCCAAGACCGATTTCGACGACAAGATCGCCGCGTTGGAAGCCGGCGCAGACGAGTACCTCACCAAGCCGTTCGACTCGAAAGAGCTGGCGTACCGCGTCAAGAATCTTCTGGCGCACGTGGAGGCAAGCGCCGACGCGCGCGTCGAGCCGAAACGACACGGTCGGGTAATTGCGTTCTTTGGCACCAAGGGCGGCGTCGGCAAGACCACCCTCGCGGTTAACACTGCGGTCGCGCTGAATCAGAAATCGGGCGGACGCGTCCTCATCTTCGACGCCGATTTTTTCTTCGGCGATGTCGGCGTGCATCTGAACATGCCGCCGACGCGCAGTTTCAGCGACTTGATCGAACACATCGACCGCCTGGATTCGGAATTGGTAGAGCAAGTGGTGCTGCCCCACGCTTCCGGAATTCGCGTCCTGCTCAGCCCATTCCGTCCGGAAAAAGCCGAACTCATCACGCCCGAGCACGTCAAACAACTGCTGGCATATCTGGCAGACCAGTACGATTATGTCGTCGTCGACTGCCACGCCGCCTACGACGAGCGCACCTTGTCGATCCTCGACCGAGCTGACGAGATCATGCTCGTCGTCACGCCGGAAGTGGGTCCCATCAAGAACACCAGCGTCTTCCTCGACATCGCCGAGAAATTGGGGTTATCGCTGGACAAGATTCACATCATCCTGAATCGCTCCAACTCCGACGTTGGCATCGCGGTTCAAGAAATCGAACGCAGCTTCAAGCACCGCGTCCAATTCAGCATCGTCAGCGGCGGTCGCCCGGTGGTGTTGAGCGTGAACCACGGTCAGCCGCTCGGCATCGTCAAACCGGACCATCCGGTGTATCAGGAAATTTCCCGGCTTGCCGATTGGATCATCAAGAATTCCGCCAAGAATTGAGGTAAGAATAAAATGAAACTCGCAATCACCGGCAAGGGCGGCGTCGGCAAAACGACGTTGACCAGTCTGATGGCGTACGCTTACGCCGCGCGCGGCGATACCGTCATGGCAATCGACGCCGACCCGTCGCCGTGTCTGGGCGCTGCCCTGGGATTTCCCGAGGACAAACTCAAGACCATCAGCCCGATCGCCGATATGGAGGAATTGATTCTCGAACGCACCGGCGCGAAGAAAGGTTCGTACGGCGGCTATTTCAAAATCAATCCGCGCACCGACGACATCCCGGACCGCTTTTCCGCGCTGCACCGCAACATCCGGCTGCTCGAACTCGGCGCGGTAGAGGTGGGCGGCGCGGGCTGCATCTGCCCCGAAAGCACTCTGCTCAAATCGCTCGTCAGTCACATCCTGCTGTACCGCAACGAAGTGGTGCTGCTCGATATGTACGCCGGCGTCGAGCACCTGAGCCGTGCGACGACCGACGCGGTGGACGCGATGATCATCGTCGCCGAACCCACCGCGCGTTCGCTCGGCACCGCCGCGCAAATTCGCGACCTTGCCGGCGACTTGAAAGTGGAACGC
>DAIDTM010000485.1 GCA_027457205.1 Anaerolineae bacterium
GGACAGGTGACGCACGTCAACGGATTGACGAACGAATTTCACACGACCGCCTACACGCCGGACGAGAATTGCGAGAGCCACTGGGTTTATGGCGACATTACCGAACTCGCCGACCGCAAAGCGTCGACGACGACGGTCGCGGAGATGCTGCGGATCGCTCGCGACGCGCTGGGACTCGGCGCGATCCTCGAACTCGATCAGGAACTCGTGCAAAGTCTGGAATGTCATCGGTGCGAGACGGTGACCGAAGTGTTCAAACCCATCTCGCAAGTCGATTACACCGAAGGCGTTTGCCCCGGCTGCGGCGACCTGCGCGAAGTTCACATGACGCACGTCATCACCGGCGACGAGCCGTTCCTCAACCGCACGCTGCTAGGCGTCGGCGTTCCGCAGCTGCACATTATCCGCGCGCGCAACGAGAACGAGTACCGCTTTTTCGAACTCACCGGCGATTTGCCAGACACGCTGCACTGGGCGCATTTCGAGGGCGGCGCGCGTTCGCCCCGCGCCGCGCGCGTGCGAATCCATCCGCGTCCACAGATCAAACTTGGCGCGACGCTGCCAGATGAACCAATCGTGCTCGCACCGTCCCGTCCGCGCATCGTGGTGCATGCAGACAAAGTGCCTTCTTGAGGAATGTCGGTGACAAAAAATGGAGATGGACGCTCAGATCGCGCGACCACAAGCGCGCTCTCGCGCAGCAGCGCAGACCAGTAGAATGCAAAATCGTCAACAGGCGAATTGGCGTCTTCGGATCGGCTTGACGCTCAGTCTCATCATCGGCGCGGGATGGGGGTTTCTGCTCGGCTGGACGCAGATTCGACTCAACGCGTGGCTGTCGCCGTGGCTCGTCATCGGCGCGGCGATGCCGCTGGCGTTCGCCGGCAGCATGATTACCGGCTTGGCTTTTAATCGGATGACGCTCGCGTGGCACAAAGCGGCGCGCGTGCTCGTCGCCCTGCTGATTATCGCGCTGACGGTGCCGTTCGGCTTGGCGGGCGGTTTGTACGAAAACGGCTACAACGCGGCGCAACTGTTCAACGAGACTGGCGCGACGACGTGGGACCTGGAGTGGCTGATCGCGATTGCCGGCGTGTTCGCCGGGATGTGGCCCGCCTGGACAGTCCCGTTCGCGCAGTTGTTCAGCCACCTGGCGTTGTGGGTTCTGAGGATACCGTTCGCGCTTTTGCCGCAGCGCAAGCCGGCAGCGAATGAAGCCGCGCACGCTGTCCAGCCGCGCGCGATGACGCCTCCGCCGGAGCCGGCACCCGCGCCGATCCAAACCTTGCCGCGCCGCACGCGTCGCTCGTCGATCCTGCACCGTCGGCGCTCGCCGCAAGCGCACGCCCACGCGGCAAGCAACAACAATCACAACGGCGCGCGCATCGTCGGTCACGTGGAAGACCGCTGTCCGTACTGTTTGGACATTGTCAAGCGCAACGACCCGCGCGGCGTCAAGGTGTGCGAGGTCTGCGGTACGCCGCACCACGCGGACTGCTGGGCGATCACCGGCAAATGCCAGGTGCCGCATCTGAATACCTGAAGGATAAAGGCGGAAGGATGAAGGATGAAAACTCCAGCTAGAACGGAAATATTTTCCGCCTTCATCCTTCATCCCTCATCCTTTCATTCGGAGGACTTATGCCTGATCTCAGTGTGACCATTGTTTTGCCCGCCGGCGGCGCGCGCACTGCCGAAGTGCCGGACGATGTACCCATCCGCGAACTCTTGCCGGAGTTGGTCTCCGCGCTGGAATTGCCTACCACCGGTCCGGATGGTCGACCGATGGGTTATCGGTTGGACAGCAAGGCGCTAGGGCGCGAACTGCGCGAATCCGAAACGCTCGCGGAAGCGCAGGTGCCGGCAAGCGACCGGCTGATGATTACCGCCGATGTGACCGCCGGCGCGCCATCGCTCGTGAATGAAAGCCCGCGCTTTCGCCGGCTCAAAGCCGATTACGAAAAATTGCTGGAACTTAAAGCGCACAGCGACCTGATCGATTTTGAAGTGGTCGATCCCAAGCCGGGCTTTCCGCAGGAAAAATACATCGTCACGTTCAAGTGCAAGAGCATCGTCGGCGTCGATGCGTTCGGCAAGCCGCGCTACGGCGACAAGCACCAGGTCGCGATCTATCTGCACAACGAGTACCCGCACCGCTGGCCCGGCTTGAAATGGCTCACGCCGATCTGGCATCCGAACATCAAGGGCGCGAACGGCAGCGTGTGCATCGACGCGGCGTGGTGGACGGCGGCGCGCTCGCTCGATCGATTGGTCGTCATGCTGGGCGAGATGGCGCAGTGGAAAAACTATCACGACGATCCGACCAAGCCGCCGTTTCCCTGGGACGCCGAAGCCGCCAAGTGGAGCCGGCAATACCGGCTAACGCATCCCGGCTGTTTCCCAGTAGACCAGCACGAACTCTTGCGCCCCGAGCGCGTCAAACTTTCCGAATCGACCGCGTCAAGTCCGAATCCAAAAGCCGCGCCCAAACTCAAAGCGCGACCGAAGATCAAGTTGAAATAATCCACCAGACCTTCCAGGTCTCAAAAGCCGGAAGGTCTACAAACCCAAATGGAGGTGCACCATGTCTGATGTTCCCGTGACCGTCGTTCTACCCGCCGGTGGTTCTCGAACCGCCGAAGTCCCGAACGATGTGCCCGTGCGCGAGTTGCTGCCGGAGTTGGCGTCCACGCTGCAACTGCCCACCACCGGACCCGATGGTCGACCGATGAACTATCGGATGGATAGCAAGGCGCTCGGGCGCGAACTCCGCGAAGAGGAGACGCTCGAAGCCGCCGGCGTCCCGCAGAACGACCGCCTGATGCTGACCGCCGATGTCACGGCTGGATAGATTCGTGTCGGGGCGGGATGACCCCGCGCCGCCCCCTCTCGCCTCACGGAA
>DAIDTM010000486.1 GCA_027457205.1 Anaerolineae bacterium
GTCCACCACTGAGCCGTTGAGCGATCGCGAGCTGGAGGTGGTGCGGATGGCAGCCAAGGGCTTGAGCAACAAGCAGATCGGCGCGGCGATGGCGATTAGCGACCGGACGGTGCAGGGTCACCTCGCGAGCATTTACGCCAAACTGCGCGTGCAGACGCGAACCGAAGCCGTCTTGTTTGCGCTTCGAGAGAAATGGATTTCTTTAGAGTAACATGTTCCGCGATCTCCGAACTCAAATTCTCCTCTGGACCATTCTGCCCCTCACGGTACTCTTGACGCTGGTCGTCTATCTCGGCATCAATAGTCATCAAACGGCAATGCGCAGCATGGTCGCCGAGCGCGACGGCGCGCTGGTGCGGGTTGACGCGGCGGAATGGTCCGACGTGTTGTCCAGCCGTGCGCGACTGCTCTCCACACTCGATCCCCATCTGACAAATTGCGACACCGCGTGCGCGGCGTTTGACGGCGGCGTTGCCGGGTTCGATCAAGCCGGCAATCTCGTCGGCGCGCTGCCTTCAGCGAACGCGTGGGCGAGCCGTCGTGCGCGTGTGAATACGCTCATCGCCGCGCGTCGCGTTGGTTTCTCCGCGCCGTTTGACGACGCCGGTACGACGCGGATTCTGGTTGTCGTTCCAACTCCCGCCGGGTATGCCGCGGGCGTGTTCGCGCCGCCGGCGTTGTCTACCGTGGGACTGGCTCAAGGCAGCGTCGCCTATCTGGTCGACGCGCAAGGTCATGTGATCTTGGCATCGGATGCATCGAAGGTCGGCGCAGACGTGTCACAGCGCCAAGGCATTGCGCAAGTCCTGCACGGCGAATTCGGCACGGCGCTCCGGCTCGACGCGCGCGGGAACGAGCTGGTCATCGGCTATGCGCCGATTGCGGCGACCGGCTGGGGTTTGTTGATCGAAGAGCCGTGGGCGAACGTCGTCGAGCCGCTCTTTCAGTATTCGGTGCTGTTGCCGCTGGCGCTTTTATTTGTCGCGGTGGTCGCCTTGGGCGCGATCTATTTCGGTATTCGTTTTTTACATCGTCCGATGGAGAAACTGGCGCAAGCGGCGAACCGCATCGCCTACGGCGATTATCGCGCGGCAGAGCAGCCGGTTGGCGGCATCCACGAGATCGAAGAATTGCGCCAGACGCTGAACGACATGGCGCACCAGCTGCACTCGGCGCAAGCCGCGATGAAAAACTATATCGTCGCGATCACGCGCGGGCAGGAAGATGAGCGGATGCGGCTCGCGCGCGAGATGCACGACGATACGATCCAGTCGCTGATCGCGTTGCAGCAACGCGTCGAGATGGTGCAAAAGGCGCTGGCGCGCGATCCGGCGGCAGCGGCGGTGAAGATCGAAGAACTCAAGGAATTGCTCAGTGAAACGCTCACCTCGGTGCGGCGATTCGTGCGCGATTTGCGTCCGACGTACCTGGAAGAATTGGGGCTGATCCCCGCGCTGGAAATGCTGACGCGCGAATCGCACGCGAGTTTCGAGGTGATCGGCGAGGAACAGCGGCTGGACGCGGAGCGCGAACTGGTGCTGTTCCGCATCGTGCAGGAATCGCTGCGTAATATTGCCAAGCACGCGCGCGCCACGCGCGTATCGGTCAAGTTGGCGTTTGAGGCGAACGAGGTGACTGCGACGGTGGAGGATGACGGCGTCGGCTTTAATGCGCCTGAAGCGCCGGCGGCGTACGCGCACGCCGGACATTTCGGCTTGATGGGGATGCAGGAGCGCGCGCAGCTGTTTGGCGGCAATGTGTACGTGAAATCCGAGCGCGGCAAGGGAACCAAAGTGATCGCCTATGTGCCGATGGCGAACTGAAGGATATTAGAAATCCGAAAAGTGGATACGCCATTTGGCGTATGCCGGTTTGCGTGAAATGCCTGCCGCGCGGCGGGCATTTCTGCTTATACCGAAATCGTGCCGTTCACGATGGTCTTGGCGGCAATCGCGCTGTAGAATGATCGTGAAATCAATTAAGGAGGATTTTGAAATGGCACAGGTTGTGGATCGAAACAAATCAGAGATTACAGACTCACCCGTCGCGAAATTCATCTTTGCCGACACTCGCATGGCGTGGGTCTGGTTGATCTTGCGCGTCTACTTGGCGTACACGTGGCTGAGCGCCGGGTACGAAAAATTTTCCGGCAAGGGTTGGGTGGACGGCGGCGCGGCGCTTAAGTGCTTTTGGAGTGGCGCGATCGCGACGACTCCCAAGCCGGTGATCACGTTCGACTGGTATCGCGCGTTCATCCAGTTCATGCTGGACACCCAATCGTACGTCTGGTTCGCGAAACTCGTGACGTTTGGCGAGATACTGATTGGCGTCGCCTTGCTGGTTGGCGCGTTCACCGGGATTGCGGCATTCGCCGGCGGCTTTATGAACTGGAACTTTATGATGGCGGGCAGCACGAGCGTCAATCCTGTTTTCTTCGCCCTGTCCGTGTTCCTCATTCTGGCGTGGCGAACAGCGGGCTACTGGGGACTGGATCGCTATCTCCTGCCCTTGCTGGGCACGCCGTGGCGACCTGGGTTCACCGTCCGTTCCAAGGCGCCTGCGACTAGCGCGTCAGTCGCCGAATGATCGAATCGAAGGCGGCTGTCCACGCGGGCAGCCGCTTTCTTTTTTTTGCGCCGCTCGAATCGATCCGCTGATGGACGATCGGCGCATTTCGCGCGGAAGACCAGGTCACAATGTCATCGACGAGCACACGACAAATCACATTCCCGATCCGCGGGATGCGCCACCCCGGTTGTACGGAGAATATCCAAATTGCCCTCAGCGGCGTGGAGGGCGTGGTCAGCGCGCGGGTGAATTATGCGACCGAGCGCGCGGCGGTGATCTGCAATCCGTCGCGCACGCGCGCGGCGATGCTCGTCGATGCGGTGCGCGCGGCGGGCTATGATGTGCCGCTGGAACGGGCGGCGTTTTCGCTGCGCGCGCTCGGTCGCCTCTGTATCGCGCGCGAAGATATCACCGATGCGCGGTTTGACTGGTCGTCGCGCCGCGTCGAGATCGAATGGCTTGCCGGCGTCGTCGGCGCGGATTGCCGGCTGCCGTACGGATTCGTCATCGGCTTGATGGCGCGGTCGATGATTGAGCGATTGGGTCAGTCGTCGTAAAATGTGCGTCGATGGCAACTTGCCACGCGCCGGTCTCGCGAGAGACCGGCTTTTTTTAATGAATTTTTGATTAATGACTTGACAATAAGATTCAATTGGGTTATAATCCACACAGTATAAAGTGGATTGTATACAATCTACAATAGCCACGATGGATTATATGCCTAGCCGCGAAATCGATCTTGGTGCTCCGCTCCTAACTCGGCAAGAAATCATCGTCAATCGTTTGCGCGATGCATTATTGCGCGGTTATCTCAAACCCGGTCAGAAGCTCGATCAAAATGAGATTGCGGATATGCTCAAAGTCAGCCGCAGCCCCATTCGCGAAGCCCTGCGGACCCTCGCCGCAGAGGGCTTGGTAGAGCTGATACCGCACCGCGGCGCAGTCGTCGCAGAACTATCTTTGGACGAATTGGAAGAAATCCTCGTGTTGCGCGGCGTGCTCGAAGGCATGGCTGCCCGGCTGGCTCTCCCCAAGATAGACGCGGAACGACTCAGAACGCTCGAGGTGCTTCTCCATCAACTAAGCCAGACCACCGATCTGGATCAATGGATCGAACTCAACCATCGCTTTCATCATACGATTTACCAAGCCGCCAATCGCCCGCGTCTGCTGACGCTGATCGATAATCTACGCAATACGATCACACCCTATATGCGGCAGTTCATCGCTTCGACCGAACATATGCGCGAAGCGGCGGGCAGCCACCAATTGATCTACGAAGCCTGTGTCAAGCGCGATCCATTGTTGCTGGAGCAAGAGACTCAGGCGCATCTGGCTGCTGTCTCCAAGGGCATGGTGATCTACGCCAAATCTCAACTGGCGATGCCGGCAGAGCAAGCGCGCTTAACCTCGATCCCGCAGCCCGCGCCGCCAGCGTGATGCAGCCCGGGCACGCAAATGATCAACTTCCATTTCTTGTTCTTGCAACTCCTCCTGTTTGATCAGCAATAACTAAAATTCAATCTTGGGCGTCGGGCAACCGATTGGTGTTGGTGATGTGAGTTGCCTATCGATCGTGTCGGGTTGTTCAAAAGTCGGCGCAGCCATTTTCCGGCAAGAGATGCGCTCGCGAAATTCGACCTTGAAGGGAACAGGCGATGAAGCCATGGTTCTTGGCGCGCGGCAGCGAAGGACGGCGAATGCAGGAGCAGATCGTTTCTCTCGCCGCGCCCGTTTTTCCTCCCTCGGCAGTATCTTCTCACGTTATCGCTACTTGGCTCGATCCACAAAACAGCGGTTCTCTCGCAGACGCACAATGCGCGCGGCATCCCATCGCGCGCGTGCGCTGAACAAGAGAACCGCTTTACATTTCTGTCGGATTCAGTAAATCCGAATTTAGAAAGGAGTTTCTATGGACACCACTTTTATCGGCAAGCCGCACGAGTGGGACCCCAAGCGGCTGTACAGTCAAACCGGCGCGGATTGGCAATACCGCGTAGACTTTGACCGCCTGCGCAAGGATCGCCTTCAACGCTTGAAAGAGCAGATGACGGCAGACGACCTTGGCGCGCTGGTCTTGTTCGCCGGCGCGAACATCCGTTACGCCACCGGCTCGTATCAGGGCAACTGGAAGTACAACATCAACATCCGCTATGTCGTTCTGCCGAACGGCGGCGAGCCGGTCCTCTTCGAAACCGCCGGCTCGGACATGCAGTGCGCGATCATCGACCTGCCGTGGATGGAAGGACGCATTCGCCCGGCAATGACCTGGCAGTGGGCGGAAGGCGCGGTCCCGATGATGGCGGGCAAGATGGCGGATTCGGTCATCGAAGTGCTCGATCAGTACGGTTTGCGTAAAGAGCGCATCGGCATCGACAATTTCGATATGCCGGCGCTGCAAGCGTTCCAGGAACGGAAATTGAACATTGTGAATGGTTGGCCCGCTGTGTCGCGCGCGCGCGTCGTCAAGACGCGCGATGAGATCGAGCTGCTCAAGATGGCGTCCAGCATCGGCGACGCGGCGATGTGGAAGATCAAGTATGAGTGGTTGAAACCCGGCGTGCGCGAACGCGAGATCGAAGCGAAGGTGCACGAGTTTATGCTTGAGCGCGGCTGCGAAATCATCTACGACATTATCGTTGCGAGCGGCGGCAACACCAGTCCGTACCGCCGCTGGGCAACCGACAAGATGATCCGCCAGGGCGATCTCGTCATCGTGGACATTAACGCGGTCGGTCCCTCCGGCTACTTTATCGATTTCGTCCGCTGCTTCAAGGTCGCGAGCAAGATGACGCCGAAGGAAGTCGATCTGTACCACGAAGTCTATGACTCGATGTACGCCGGCATCGAAAACCTGCACCCTGGTAAGACGACCGCGGATGTCGTTCGCCCCTTCCCCAAGTACGACGACGACAAGTACGGCACCGTCACGCTGCAGCAGTTCGCGCACAGCATCGGGCTGACGCTCTACGAAGGCATGTGGATGTCGCGCGCGTACTCGCTCGACTATCCCGCTGAGATCAAAGAGAATATGTACTTTGCGATCGAGACGTTCGCGGGACACCCGGGCTTGCAGCAGACCGTGCGCCTGGAAGAGAATGTGCTCGTCACGAAAGACGGTCCCGTCGTCTTTACGCAGATGGAACACATGGAAGAGGCAATGCAGAGGTAATCCTATGGCTGACCCACTGGTAGCCGTCACCGATTCTGTCTTCCCCAATCTCGAACCGGCAAAGCAGGCGTTGTCCGAACTTCATGCCCGAGTCAAACTCGCGGACGCGCCCACGCCGGAGGCGATCCTTGCGGTCGCACGCGAGGCGGATGGCTTGCTCGTCACGTATGCCAAGGTGCCCGCGTCGGTCATCGAGCAGCTCACGCGCTGCAAGATCATCGCGCGTTTTGGCATCGGTGTGGACAATGTGGATATTGACGCGGCGACGCGCGCGGGCATTCTCGTTACGAACGTGCCCGAGTACTGCGAGGACGAGGTATCCGATCACGCGATGGCGATGTTGCTCGCGCTGATTCGCAAGATTCCGTTTGCGAGCCGGCGCGCGCACGCGGGCAAGTGGGAAATGCCAGCGGTCGTGCCGATCCACCGTTTGCGCGGACGCGTCCTGGGTCTTGCCGGCTTTGGCAAGATTCCGAAACTCGTCGCGGTCAAGGCGCAGGCGTTCGGCTTGCAGGTACAGACGTACGATCCGTACCTCACCGCGGAGACGACCGCCAAGTTCAACGTCAAACTCGTCACGCTGCCCGAGCTGTTGAGCACCTCTGATTACATCTCGGTCCACACGCCGCTGACGCCTGAGACGAACAAGATGTTCAATGCGGACGCGTTCCGTCAAATGAAACGCGGCGCGCTGCTCGTGAACACCGCGCGCGGACCTCTGGTGGACGTGGAGGCGCTGGTCGACGCGCTCGATGCCGGGCAACTCGCCGGCGCGGCGCTGGACGTGCTGCCGCAAGAACCGCCCGTGCCGGGTCTGCGTTTGCTCGAACGCGACGATGTGATCCTGACGCCGCACATCGCATTCTATTCCGAAGAATCGATGGTGGACCTGCAGACCAAAGCCGCGCAGCAAGTTGCGCTGGTTCTCAGCGGCAAAGAACCGCGCTATCCGGTGAATCTGAAACAATTGCAGACACAAAAGAAAGGATGAAAGATGAGGGATGAAGGATGAAAGAGACAGGTGATTCATCCTTCATCCTTCCGCCTTCATCCTTCAATTAAGGAGCAACTATATGGCTACCAAACAACCCTGGAAGACCGATAATTGGTTCGTCAGTCCGTGGAACTTTGCCGATGACGTTCGCAAGGAATTCAAGTTTGCGCCGAAGATCAAGGTGCACGATATTACGCTGCGCGATGGCGAGCAGCAAGCTGGAATCGAATTCAACAAGGATGACAAGATCGCGATTGCCGAGGCGCTTGCCGAAGCCGGCGTCCATCGCATCGAAGCCGGCATGCCGGCGGTTTCCCCGTCCGACGAAGCGGCGATCAAAGAAATCGTCAAACGCAATCTCGGTCCGCAAATCTTTGCGTTCTCGCGCTGCATGGTCGAAGACGTCAAGCGCGCGGTGGATACGGGTGTCACCGGTGTCGTGATGGAAGTTCCCTCCAGCCAGCACATCATCGAAAAGGCGTATCGCTGGCCGCTCGAAAAAGCTATCGAGACCTCCATCAAGTCGACGGCGTACGCGCACGAACACGGGCTGGAAGTCGTCTTCTTCCCCATCGACTTTACGCGCTCGGACATCACCTGGGTGCTCGATCTCATCACACGCGTGGCGAACGAAGGTCACATGGACGCGCTCGCGCTGGTCGATACGTTTGGCGTAACGTCGCCGCACGCGATGCAATACCTGGTGCGCCAGGTCAAAAAGCGCATCAACAAGCGGCTCGAAGCGCACTTTCACATGGATTTCGCGATGGGCGTCGCGAACACGATCATGGCGCTCGCCGAAGGCGTCGAGGTGATGCACACGACGGTGTTGGGCATCGGCGAGCGCGCCGGCAATACGCCGATGGAAGAGACGGCGATGGCACTCTTGACAATGTACGGCATCGACATTGGTTTGGATTATTCCAAGCTCACCAAACTCGCCAAACTCGTTCAGGAACGTTCCGGCATCGCCGTGCCGTGGAACAAACCGATCGTCGGCGATATGTTGTACAATGTCGAGTCGGGCATTATCACGTCCTGGCTCAAGAACTGCGGGCACGAAGACGCGACCGAAGTGTTCCCGTATCGTTGGGAGGGCGTCGGACAAAAGCCGGCGGAATCCGTGATGGGCAAGGGCAGCGGCTTGGACTCGGTCAAGGTCTGGCTCGATGAAGAACATATGACGGCGACTGAAGACGAAGTTGCCAAGATCTTGTCGGTCGTCAAGAATTTCTCTCTGGAACGCAAACGACTTTTGACCAAAGCCGAGTTCAGCGAGATCGCGGAGGATATTGTCACCACCAAGGCGAAAGTATAGCGGGGCACAGACCTTCGAGGTTTCCAAAAAACCTCGAAGGTCTCCGGGTTTGCAAGTGAAGAGAGGGGGACCGTGCCGTACAAGATCAGTGTCCGCGGACTTGTTCACCAATACTACAACCGACACACCAAAGAAACCGTGCTGGCGCTCAAAGACATTAGTTTTGACGTCAACGCGGGCGAGTTCGTCACGATTGTCGGCCCCAGCGGCTGCGGCAAATCCACGCTGCTCAGTTTGATCGCGGGTTTGCGCAAACCATCGGCGGGTGAAATCTTGGTGGACGGTGTGGCTGTTTCCGGACCAGGGGTAGACCGGGGCATGGTGTTTCAAGAATTTGCGATTCTGCCGTGGCGGACGGTGCAGCAGAACATCGGTCACGGCTTGGAGATTCAGAAGGTCTCGAAGGAAAAACGCGATTCCGTCATCGCCCGCTACGTCGAGATGGTTGGATTGCAGGGCTTTGAGAACAAGTACCCGTACGAATTGTCCGGCGGAATGAAGCAGCGCGTAGCGGTGGCGCGCACGCTGGCGGCAAATCCCAAAGTCGTCTTGATGGACGAACCGTTGGCTGCCCTCGACGCGCAGACGCGCGTCACACTGCGGGAAGAAATCCTCCGCATCAGTCTCGAAGCTGCCTGCACGATCCTCTTTGTCACCCACAGCGTGGATGAAGCCGTCTTCCTGGGCGACCGGGTGGTCATCCTCTCCCGGCACCCAGGAGAAGTCAAGGAAATCGTTACGATCCCCAGTTCACGCGAAGAACGCCGTTACCCCAGCATTCACGAAAATCAGCGCTTTGAAGAAATCAAACATCACGTCTTCCAGTCCATTCGGCAAGAAGTTGAGATGGCGGATGAGACGACGATGAGAGTGGAATAGGCGATGGCAGCAACCCTGGAAGCAGCCAGCGCCAAGCCGAAGGCGATCAAGCTGACGCCGGACGGATCCAGTCTTTGGGAGAGACTCTTTTTTGCTGTGGGTCCGTACCTGTTTCTTATTTTACTCTGGGAGGGGCTGCGGCGTCTCTTGCATGCCGACGCCAGCACCATGCCCTCTCTTTGGAGCGCGGTCGAGGCGATTGGGCGCGTCGCCGCGAACGGCATTCTTCCGGACTATATTTTTCATTCCCTCGAGCGTATCACCGTGGCAGGTAGCATCAGCGTCGTGATTGGCGTTTCGGTCGGCATCACGATCGGTCTCAACGCAACGGCAGCGGCGCTGTTTCTGCCCGTGATCCGCTACTTTAACTCGCTGGCAGGTATTGCCTGGCTGCCGCTCTTTCTCATCTGGTTCGGCTTTAACGACAAAACCATCATCTTGTCGATTTCTTACAACCTCTTCTTTCCGGTTGTTTTCAACACCATCATCGGCATCCGAACGGTACCGAAGGTTTTTCGCCAAGGGGTACTAACGTTGGGCGGCTCGTGGCGCGATGTCGTTTTTGGCGTGATGCTGCCGGGCGCGCTGCCGAACGTCATTTCCGGCATTCGGCTGGGCGTCGCGTACGGCTGGCGCGCGCTGATTGCGTCAGAGATGCTGTTAGGGCTGGGCGGCATCGGCTACATGATCTTCAAAGCCCAGGCGAATGACCTGACCGATCGCATCCTCGCCGGGATGCTCCTCATCGGCATTCTGTGGTCGCTGATGGATTACCTGATCTTGCAGCCGTTGGAGGAAGCGACCATCCGGCGTTGGGGACTCGTGCGCCGATAGGGAGAATATGATAACAGACAAATCGTCCTCTCGGATTTATGCCATCATCTCGTTTTCCTTGTTGGTGATTATTTGGTGGAGCATTACCAACTTTGGCGTCATCTCGACCGCGTACTTGCCAACCCCACTTCAAGTCGGAACCGAATTCGTGTCGAGTGTGGAAAAGGGTACGCTGCTCGCGAATCTGGGGATCAGTCTCGCGCGCCTGCTTGGAACGTATATCTTTGCCAGCATTCTCGGGATCGCGGCAGGCGTGGCGATGGGACTCTCGCCCAACGTGAGCCGATTCTTTCGCCCCATTCTTTCTTTCTTCAACGCGATTTCCGGCATCACTTGGATTCCGTTCGCGATCCTCTGGTTTGGGCTTGGCAACGCCACTATCGCGTTTGTGATTTTCAACAGCGTCTTTTTCATCGTCGCGCAGAATACCATGACGGGTGTCCAGACGGTGCCTGAAGTATTCGAACAAGCCATGCTCACCATGGGCGCAGGGCATCTTCGCATTATCTGGGAGGCGATGCTGCCGGGCGCGCTGCCCAGTATCGTCACCGGGCAGCGGTTGGCGCTCGGCTTTGGCTGGCGTGGTCTCATCGCCGCGGAGATGGTCGCTGGCAGCGTTGGCATTGGGTTCATGATCTTTAATGGAAGTTATGACTATCGCCCGGATGTTGTGCTGATGGGCATCTTGGTCGTAGGCGTGGTGGCGACCCTCCTCGATCAGTTCATCTTCGCGCCGCTCGAGCGCCGCACCATCGAGCGGTGGGGGCTGGTGTAGGAGACGCTGATGCCGGCGATGCTCAAGTCTCTGATTCGCCACCGGACGTTCCTGAGTCTGGTGACCCTCGTCGTGCTCTGGGGAGGGTTCACCGCGTTCCAGCAAGTCATCGCGCCGAGCCGGCTGGATCCCGCGCTACGCCAAGCCATGACAAAGGAGGAGACTATCGGACGTATCGCTGTTGATTTGAGTTTTACCCCGGAAGATTTTCACATCAACTATCTCCAGCAGTATGGAGTCGTTGCCGGTGTGAGCGGAAAGACGATTTTCTTGGTGCAGGTTCCACGAAACGAGGTTCGTCAATTGAGTGAACTGTATTGGATCAAGTCGATCCGGCTCGCCGATCAATGAATCCCTAACCAATCGAAGGAGGAGAGATGAAGACTCATTTGTGGAAGATCGCGTTCGTGTTCGTCGTATTGCTGCTTCTCGCCGCGTGCGGCGGCGCGCCAACCGCGCAACCAACTGCTGCGC
>DAIDTM010000487.1 GCA_027457205.1 Anaerolineae bacterium
GCGTTAGACGACGCTGGCGCCAGCGTCGTCTACATGCCGTTCCATCAGCTCCGCGAGTTCCTCCGCGGCGACGACGAACAACCCGGCAATCAGTACCGATTCCGCGATCTTGCCATCTTTGTTCGTCGTCGTCTGGAACGATTCGCCGGGCGTGTCCGAAAAACAATTCAGATTGAGGCAGTCATTCCAATCGGCGCGGCCGATCAGCGGCAGTCCGTGTGGTCCCAGCCGGTCCAAGGTATAGCGAATGCAGCGCTGCAAATGCTCGAACAAAGGTTGTTCCGTGCCGGGCTGATTGTCGTAGGGAACGCGCTCTTCGAGGATCGTCCAATCGCCCGTCTCTTTGATATACGCGGCGACGGCGAGGATGAGCCACAGCGGATCGTCGTTGAAGTTGCTGCCGATGTCGTTGTTGCCGCGTTTGGTCAGCGGCTGGTACTGATGGTACGCGCCCCCGGATTCCAACTGCGTCGCGGCAATGTCGAGGATGCGCGCGCGGGCGCGCGCCGGCGCCATGTGGACCGCGCCGAGCAAGTCTTGGTTCGAATCGCGGAATCCGATCCCACGCCCGATGCCGGACTCGTACAGCGACGCCGAGCGCGAAAGGTTGAACGTCGCCATGCACTGGTACGCATTCCAGAGATTGACCATCCGGTTCGTGTGAACGTCCGGCGTTTTGACCTGGAAGCGCTCCAGCAAATCGTCCCAGTGCGCGCGCAGCGCGTCGAACGCGGCGGCGACGTTCGCCGGATCGCGATAGCGCGCGATGACCGGCGCAACCGTGCGTTTGTTGATCGTCTGCGAGTTTGGCGGATCGAATTTCTGATCCGGCGGATTCTCGTGATAGCCCAGCAAGAAAACGATTTGCCGGGTCTCGTTCGGCTGCAAAGTCACCGGCACGTGATGCGAGCCGATCGGCTGCCAGCCCTGTGCGATCGAGTTAGTGGATTCGCCGCGTTCGACGACTGCCGGGTTGTCCCAGCCGCGATACTCACCGAGGAACGCTTCTCGCTGCGTGTCGAACCCGGCGAGCGTCTCGGAGCCGGCAAAGTACGCAAAGTGATTGCGGCGTTCCCGGTACTCGGTCTTGTGATAGATCACTCCGTCGGAAACTTCGACCTGGGCGGTGTTAAAGTTGCGTTGGAAATTGGTCGCGTCGTCATTGGCATCCCACAGGCAAAACTCGATGCTGGAGAAAAGCGAAAGGCGAGCGGCGGCAGCGCGCTGATTCGTCACCGTCAATTGCCAGATTTCGAGATTCTCGTTCGGCGGAACAAAGTACCGCGCCTCAGCGCGAATGTTCTGATACGTTGCGGCGATGATCGTGTAACCCAGACCGTGCCGGCAGGTATAATCCGGCAAGTCACGCCGCGTCGGTTGCCACGTCGGCGACCAAAATTCGCCGGAGCTATCGTCGCGCAGGTAGAGATAGCGTCCACCGGAATCGAGCGGCGCGTCATTGTAACGATAGCGCGTGAGCCGGCGCAGGCGCGCGTCGCGATAAAACGAATAGCCGCCCGCCGTGTTGGAGATCAGTCCAAAGTAATCCTGGTTGCCGAGATAGTTGATCCAGGGCAGCGGCGTATCAGGCCGGGTAATTACATATTCGCGATGTTCGTCGTCAAAGTAGCCGTAACGCATGCTCAACCGGTCCGAGTGTCATGGAGAGAAGTGTCCTTGGGGTC
>DAIDTM010000488.1 GCA_027457205.1 Anaerolineae bacterium
CACTTCTTCCGCGACCTCGACGCCTTTTTGCGCGACAAACACCCCGCCCACGTGCACGAACGGCAGCGCGTACTCCAGCAGCGTCGCCAGCTCCGCCACCGCGCGCGCGACGGCGGCATCGTATTTCTCGCGCTGCGCCGGATCGTGCGCCAGCTCTTCCGCGCGCGCATGCAGCGCGGTCGCGCCGCGCAGGTTTAGCTCGGCGATAACGTGGTTGAGAAATTCAACCTTCTTGCCGGTTGAATCGATCAGGGTGACGCGGAGCGCCGGACGCGCGATCCTGAGCGGCAAGCCGGGAAAGCCCGCGCCGCTGCCGATGTCGAGGAGCGACACGGCGGTGGGCGCCAGCGCCGGCGCGACGGAGAGCGAGTCGAGGAAATGCTTGACGATGACCTGGTCGCGCTCGGTGATCGTCGTCAGGTTGAAACGCGCATTCCACGCGATCAGTTCGCGGTAATAAATCTCGAACGCTTCAAGTTGCGTGGCAGAGAGTTCGATTCCAAAGACGCGCGCGTGATCGGCAAGAGCGATTGGCAACATCGGCTGGATTATACCACAGGAAGGCGATCTGCCGCGTGATTTGTCACCAACCAACGCGTGTGCTATACTCATCGTGCCGCGCGCCCAAGGAAGCCCGCGCCAAACATCGAAGGAGATTGTTGAATGAGTACTCTCACGTTGGTTCGCACTATCGAACAAGTCGATCCGGAAATCGCCGCGATCATCGAGCACGAGCGGCGCAGGCAGAAAGAAGGGTTGGAGCTGATCGCGTCGGAAAATTATACCAGCAGTGCGGTTTTGCAAGCCGTTGGCTCCGTGCTCACGAACAAGTACGCCGAAGGGTATCCCGCCAAACGCTATTACAACGGCTGCGAGTTTGTCGATCAAGTTGAATCGCTCGCGATCGAGCGCGCGAAAAGACTTTTTGGCGCGCAGCATGCAAACGTGCAGCCGCACTCCGGCTCGCAGGCAAACCTCGGCGCGTACGTCGCACTGATCCACCCGGGCGACACCGTGCTGGCGATGAGTCTCGCGCAAGGCGGACACCTGACGCACGGCGCGAACGTCAACCTGTCCGGGCAGCTGTACAAATTCATCGGTTACGGCGTCAACAAGGAAACCGAGACGCTCGATTACGACGAAATCGCGCGACTCGCGCAGACGCATCGCCCCAAGTTTATCGTCGCCGGCGCGACGGCGTACCCGCGCAAGATCGATTTTGTCCGGATGCGCGAGATCGCGAAATCGGTGGGCGCGCTGTTTATGGTCGATATGGCGCACATCGCTGGACTCGTCGCCGGCAAAGTCCATCCCGATCCCGTCGCGGTCGCGGATGTCGTGACGACGACGACGCACAAGACGCTGCGCGGTCCGCGCGGCGGAATGATTTTATCGACCGAAGAATTTGCCAAGGCAATCGACAAGGCGATTTTTCCGGGAACGCAGGGCGGTCCGCTGGAGCACGTCATCGCCGGCAAAGCCGTCGCGCTGCAAGAAGCGCTGCAGCCGGCGTTCGCGGAGTACGCCCGACAGATCGTCGCGAACGCGCGCGCGCTCGGCGAGCAATTGCAGGCGCGCGGCGTCCGTCTCGTCTCCGGCGGAACGGACAATCACCTGCTGCTGGTCGATTTGAGCCAGCAGCAGGTAAGCGGTAAAGACGCGGCGAACGCGCTGCAAGCCGTTGGCATCACGTGCAATAAAAATCTGATTCCCTTCGATCCGCAATCGCCGAACGTCACCAGCGGTATTCGGCTCGGCACGCCGGCGTTGACGACGCGTGGAATGCGCGAGCCGGAAATGCGCCAGGTCGCCGACTGGATCGCGGACATTGTCACGCATATGGACGACGCCGCGCTGCACGCGCGCGTGCACCAAGCCGTAACGCGTTTTGCCGCGCAGTACCCGATGCCGGGAATCGACGCGTAGTTTGCAAGTAGACCGATAGACAAGAACACAAGAAAACAGGTAGACAAGAAGCGTCGTGCTTGTCTACCTGTTTCTTTGTCTACCTGTTTTCGCCGGTTTACGCGCGTCCGTCAAATCGATAGCCCACGTCGCGCTCGGTGTGGATGTAGCGGGGATGGTCGCGCGGCTCGCCGAATTTGCGGCGCAGGTGCGAGATGAATACTTTGAGCGAGTTGAAATCCTGCTCATAACCTTCGCCCCAGGCGTAGCGCAGCAGCGTTTCGCGCGTGACGACGCGTCCTTCGTGTTTGATTAGACACTCCAACAGACGCCATTCTTTCGGCGAGAGCAGCGCGGGGGTTCCGGCGATGTGCACCTGCCGCCCCTCCACGTCGATACGGAGATAGCCGTCGTCGTACACATGCGCCTTGCTCGTCGCGCCCTGGCGGCTGCGCCGCAAGATCGCGCGGATGCGCGCGACCAGTTCGTCGTTATTGAACGGTTTGGTGACATAGTCGTCCGCGCCGCGCGTAAAGCTCTCGACCTTTTCCTTTTCTTGCGAAACAGCGGTCAGCATGACAATCGGTACCTCGGACGCCTCGCGCAGCTGTTGGCATACTTCCTTGCCGTCTTTACTCGGCATCATAATGTCCAAGAGCACGAGATCAGGATGGGCGTCATACGCGATGTGCAGACATTCGGAACCATCCGCCGCCTGGAGCACGTCGAATCCCTCCTCTTGCAGCAGCGCGCTCAGAACCGTCCGCAGCGATGGATCGTCGTCGGCAATCAGAATGGTGTCCTTGTTTGTCATTCATGCCTCCGCAGGGTGAAATGAAAAACCGCGCCGCGCCGTTTCTTGCTGTCGATCCAAATCTCGCCGCCCATTTCCTGGACCATGCTTTGGGCGATCGAAAGACCCAGCCCGTGACCATAGCTGCGCCGCCCGGTCGATTGGGACGCGCGATAAAAAGGTTGAAAGATCCGTTCGCGGTCTCCGATGGGGATACCTTCGCCTTGATCCTGTACCGCAATATCGACCATGTCTGGATCGAGCAAACGGATCGAGACGGTCACCGCGCCGTTTTCCGGAGAATAGCTCACCGCGTTGTCGAGGAGATTCCGCAAGATATTTTCGACCTGGTCCGCATCCGCGTAAACCGTCGGCTCGGGTCGGCACGACTTGACGCGAAAGCGGCGTCCGCTGTGCTCGGTCTGGAATTTCTGGACCAGCCGGCGCGCGAGCGCGGCGATGGGCAGCGGCGCGAACTGGATCGGCTGCGGCGATTTCACCGTCGCTTCCATATCCAGGAATTCATCCGCGAACTTCTTCAAGCGCACGCTGTCGCTCTTGACCACGTTCCACAGTTGGGTGCGCCGCGCCGTGGACAAGCCCCGCCGCTCCAAAAGCTGCAGCGCGCTCAGCAGCGCTGTGAGCGGCGAGCGCAGTTGATGCGCGACCATCGTCAGAAAATGCTCGCGCGCCAATTCCTCCTGCTTTTCGCGCGTGAGGTCCCAGAACGCGCCGACCGCGCCGCTCACGGCGCCTTTTTCGTCGAACAGCGGCGCGACGGCTTCCGCCACCGGGATCACGCGGCTGTCGCGCGTTTTTAACTGGCGTCCTTCCGGCTCGTACACCGATTCTTTGCGCTCCAGCGCCGTACGGATCAGCGGCGAGGGATCGCCAAAAATTTCCTGCCACGTCTTGTCCTGTACCTCGCTCAGCGTCCAGCCGGTGATGCGTTCCGCCGCGCGATTGAGCATGACAAAACGACATTCCTGGTCGGTCGCGTAGAGTCCGCTCAAGCCGCTGTCGAAAATCGCCTGAACTTTGCGTTTTTCGCCCAGCATATTCTGGAACAAGACCGCGTTATGGATCGCGTTCGCCGTTTGGTTTGCAATCGTCTGCAACAACTCCACCTCGCGCGGCTGCCAGACGTGCGAGGTGGAGTTTCCGATCGCCAACACGCCAATCACGCTGTCCGGGACCGGCATCGGCACGGCGAGAAACGAGCGGATGCCGATGCCGCGAAATCCTTCGCGATGCACGTCCGGCACAGCAGCGTCCGCATCCATATCGGCGATCGCGTACGGCGTCCGCTGATCGATCAGGGTGCGGAATGTCTCGTCCAGCTCAATGTGTCCTCTCAATGGAATCTTTGAATTCACCGCGCCAGACACAATCTGCATCGCACTATTATCGATCAAGCGCAAACTACACAGGTCCGCCGGCAAGAGTTTCCGGGTCCATTGCGTAGCAATCTCGGCGAGTACCTGCGGGTCTAGACTGGTCGTGCACGCCGCGCTCAACTGCGCGAGCCCTTCCAGTTCGCGCACACGGCGTTGCATTTGCGCCCACAAGTCGTCGTTCTCCAGCGCCACGCCGATCTGGTTGCCAATGTTCTGCAACAGTTCAACGTCGGACGGGTCGTAGCCGGCGCGGATTTTGCTGCCGACAAAAATTGCGCCGACGGGAAATCCTTGTTTTCTCAGCGGGACGCAAATGCCGGAACGATAGCCGTCGGCGCGGGGTCCGGCGAACCCTGGCTCTCCGTACATCGCCACATCGTCTATTGCGAACGCCTGCCCGTCGACGGCGATACGGCGCGTCAGCGGATCGTCCAGACCGAGGCGCTGCACCTGGCTCAGCAAGTTGTCGCTGATTCCACGATGCGCCGCCAGATTCAGAAACTGCTGGGATTCGTCGATCAAACATATGGCTGCCGAGTCCATTCCCGTAATGGAGACGATTTGCTCGCAAATGCGATTCAGCGATTGCTCCAGCTCGAAAGGATGACTGAGGATATTTGCAATTTGGTTGAGCGCCGCCAGCTCTTCGGTGCGATAGCGCAACGTTTCCGTGAGTTTCCGTCGCTCGGTGACATCGCGGCTGATCGACTGATAACGCACGATGTTGCCTTGCGCGTCGCGCACCGCACGGGTCGCGTAGTTGACGGTTCGGATTTCGCCTGACTTGGTTCTGATTTTCGCGTCCTCGCTGGTCAGGATACCTTCTTGGATCAAGCGCGCCGTAGCCGCGTGTCGTAACGCCGCGTCGTCCGCCGCAAAATCCGTCGTTCGCATCGGCAACAGCGCGTCGTGGTCATAACCGAGCAACTTGCATGTGGCGTCGTTGACGTATAGGACGCGCCCTTCGGGATCAACCTCCCAAAACGCGTCGAGACTATTTTCCATAAACGCGCGCCGCCACTCGGCAGCTTCGCGGACGGCGGCGTGCAATCGCGCGTTCTCAATTGCCATGCCCACCTGTTCGCCGATGGACATGAGCAAGTCCACGCTCTTCGGCTCCAAGACTCTGCCCCCCCGAGTCACCACCAGCAAGATACCCACCGCGCGCCCCAGCGCGGTCAGCGGCAGCAGCACGAAGGAATCGATGCCTTGCGCGTTGAGGACCTGGCTCACGCGCTGACCAATTGCGGAAACCGCGCTCAGGCGGCTCTCGGCGCGGGAGGCATTGGCGAGCAGTTCTTGATCGAGGGTGATTTGGCGCAGCGGTTCGACGAGCGCGGGAGGCAGTGTTTCTGTTTTTGCCAGTTCCAGTCCGCCCGCTTCTGGCTGGACCAGCACGAAACAACCAAAATCGCCGCCAACCACGCGCTGGATTCCCGCCAGACTGGATTGCAAGACATTGTCCAGATCGAGCGAACGGCTGATTTCGATAATGACCTGCGCCAGCGCGCGCAAATCCGTCAGCGCGCGTTCGAGGCGGCGCTGGTCCGCGCTGATTTGCAATTCGGGCGCAGAAGGGTGGCTCATCTTTCAGTCCATTATCTGGAACGTCGCGCGGGGTGTACCCGCACCACAGGCTACTTGGTCAGCAGCATGACGTAATCGTACAACCGATCGCGCGGCGCGTCCGGGTGGAGCCAGGCATCGTGACTGACGATGCCTTTGGAAGTCACCTGCCACGGATGCGCGAGCGCGCGTAATTGCTTGGGGTCGCGATAATAGCCGGTGAGATTGGCGGTACCAAAGATCCCCTGAACCTCGATGAGGTCCGGATCGGTGTTCCAATTCTCGCTGGCATTGTTCGCAAAGAGCAAACTGCCGGGCGCAGCCCAATCGTACAGCGCCTGCCACGATTGGCGAACTTGATCGTCGTCCATCGCGTGGGCGAGGTTATAGAAAATGAATCCAACGCGTCGTTCATCTCCGAGGAACTTGCGCATCGTTGGATGGTTCAAAAGGTTCGCCGATTGCGCCGCGTCGCATTGAAGATAGATCGCGTTCGGATTGCCCTCCAGCAAGTCTTGCCCATACGTGACGGTGATGGGATCGATGTCGCTGTAGACGACCTTGATCGTTGGGTCCAATTGGTGCGCGATCAGGTGCGTGTTGTCGCAGGTGGGAAGCGCCGAGCCAAAGTCGATGATGGCGCGGATGCCGTACCGATGGAAATACTCGACGCCGCGCCCGACCATCTGACGCGCCTCGACGGTCAAGGCCTTGGCAAGCGGAAATCGCCGCGCGACTTGATCGGCGAGCAGCCGGTCGATTTCGAAATTGTGGGTGCCGCCTAACCAATAATCGATGAGCCGCCCGGTGTTGGGTTTGGTCAAATCAAGTTGCATATGCTCCCCCCTGCCTCGATTATATCCCGATTTCGGGCGCAAATCAAAAAGCGCGACGCGCCGCGCGGGCGCGTCGCGCTCGATGGCGGAATCGATCTATCCAAAGCCGATGTAGGCGCGCGCGAGAACCAGTCGCTGGATTTGGCTGGTGCCTTCGTAAATCTGCATGATCTTGGCGTCGCGCATAAATTTCTCCACCGGATAGTCGCGCATATAGCCCATCCCGCCGACGATCTGGACGGCGTCCGTCGTGACCTTCATCGCTATGTCCGCGGCGTACGCTTTCGCCATGGACGATTCTTTGGTGTTCGGCTCGTCCTGGTCGAGCAGCCACGCCGCATTCCAGCACAAGAGCCGCGCGGCTTGAATCTCGGTCGCCATGTCTGCGAGCATAAACTGAATCGCCTGCTGCTTGGCGATCGGGCGGCCGAACTGTTTGCGTTCCAAACTGTACGCCAGCGCGAAATCGAACGCCGCGCGCGCGACGCCTACCGCGCCGGCGGCGACGACGGGACGCGAGTGATCGAACGTCTGCATCGCGATCACAAAGCCATCGCCTTCCTGACCCAGGCGATTTTCTTCCGGCACGAACACATCTTCGAAATGCACCTGCGCGGTATGGGACGCGCGGATGCCCATCTTTTTTTCTTTCTTGCCCGGCTTGACGCCGGCAAACGATCCTTCCACGATGAACGCGTCGATGCCTTCTGCGCCTAGACTGGGATCACGCGTGGCGAAGACGGTGTAGACATCCGCGATGCCGCCGTTGGTGATAAAGTGCTTGGTGCCATTGAGCACATAGCCGCCCTCCACCTTCTTCGCCGAGGTGCGGATCGACGCCGCGTCGCTGCCGGCTTTCGGCTCCGTCAGCGCGTACGCGCCGAGCATTGGACTGCCGTCCTTCTTTTTCTGGGTCAGCATCGTCAGGTATTTTTTCTTCT
>DAIDTM010000489.1 GCA_027457205.1 Anaerolineae bacterium
AACTATCTCGACGTAGACGACGCGTCGCGACCGTCGATGACGGTCGCCAAGATGGGGCGCTGGTCGATGATCGTCGAGGGCGCAAACACGTACTCGCCCGATCCGCGCCGCAAAGCCGCGCGGCGGCGGATGGAGCGCAAGGTGTACCAAGAGCGCGGCACGCTCATCGCGACCGATTTCCTCGTCAACTCCGGCGGCGTGATTTTTGCCGCACACGAGCGGCTGATTCCCACGCCGCCCGATCTGCGGATTCCAAACGAGATGCTCGGCAATCGCGCGGCGGTCGATCAGTGGCTGAAGGATCACGCGGCAGATCTCGCGGCGCTGGCGGAAAAGCGGCGTGCCGCGGGGGAGAAGAAACGTGACGCGGTCATTCGCGAGAACATGGTGCAGTTGATCGACGGCTTGATCGCGGACGATGACGCGCTGCCGTGCCTGGTTGCCGAGCGCATCAGCATCAATCGCATCGTTCACAGCGAGAGTCATCGCGTCGCGTCGGAGGTGATGATCGATATGGCGACGACGCCGATCGATTGCTCTGTGCAGGACGCGGCGAAGACGCTCGTCGAAAAGAACACCGACATTTTGTCGGTGCTGGCGCGTGACGGGCAGGTGGTTGGCATTGTCACGGATTGGGACATTACGCAAGCTGCGTCGCGTGGACAGAGCGCCGGC
Source organism: Anaerolineae bacterium (assembly GCA_027457205.1). Classification (GTDB taxonomy): domain Bacteria; phylum Chloroflexota; class Anaerolineae; order UBA4142; family UBA4142; genus DAIDTM01. The sequence continues at coordinate 676 of DAIDTM010000489.1, forward strand.
GTACAGGTCGATCAGATCATGAGCCGCGAGATCATCAGCTGCCGTCCGAAAGACCGCATCCTCGATGTAGTGCTGAAGCTGGAACAGCACGATATTTCCGCGCTGCCGGTTCTGTCGGACGATGGGCAACTGCTCGGCGTGATTACGGCGGATTTGTTGGCGACGCGAACGCTGTATCGATTGTTGTTGGGCGAAGAACAGGTGTAGGGGAACGAACGTTGAAACGTTCAAACGTTCAAACGTTGAACATCGCTTTCTTCATTTCCCCGCACGGTTTCGGTCACGCTGCGCGCGCGTGTGCGGTGATGGCGACGCTGCACCTAATCGATCCCGCGATTCACTTCGATATCTTCACGCGCGTGCCGCGCTGGTTCTTTGCCGATTCGCTGCGCGGCGCGTTTACGTACCATTCACTTCTCAGCGATATCGGCTTGGTTCAGGAGACCGCGCTGCGCGAAGACCTCGCCGCGACGGTCGCCGCGCTCAATCGTTTTCTTCCGTTCCGAGACACGGTGGTTCGCGAGTGCGCCGCGCGAGTGACTCGCTTCAAGTGCAAATTGGTCGTGTGCGACATCGCGCCGCTTGGCATCGCGGTCGCGCGCGCGGCGGGCGTTCCGTCCGTGCTCGTCGAAAACTTTACGTGGGATTGGATCTATCAGGGCTATCGGCGCGATGAGCCGCGCTTGAGCGATGCCATTACGTACCTGCGCGGCGCGTTTCGCGCGGCGGACTATCACATCCAAACTGAACCGGTGTGTCGATACGACACAGTGGATTTGACGACCGCGCCGGTTAGCCGCGCGCCGCGGTTGTCACCCCAAGCAACGCGCGAGAAGCTGGGGATTCCGCGCGGCGCGAAGGCGGTGCTGATTACGATGGGTGGAATTCCAGGGAAGTACGATTTCTTGCATCGGCTCCAAGAGCAGCGCGGCGTCTATTTTGTGATTCCCGGCGCTGGGGCGTCCGCGCGGCGGGATGGCAATCTGGTGCTGCTGCCGCATCGCTCCGAGTTCTATCATCCCGATCTGGTCAACGCGTGCGACGCGGTGATCGGCAAGTTGGGCTACAGCACCGTTGCCGAAGTGTATCGCGCTGGCGTCCCACTAGGGTACGTTTCGCGCGCGCGCTTCCGCGAATCAGGCGTGATGGCGCGGTTTGTCCGTCGGTGGATGAACGGCGTAGCGATTTCTGAATCGCAATTTCACACTGGCGATTGGCTGCGCCATTTGCCTGATCTGTTGGTGCTACCGCGCGTCGCGCGGCGTGAGCCAAACGGCGCGATGCAGGCGGCGCGGTTCATCGCTAAATTCAAGTTCGGTCGATGACAAGGGGAGAAGAAAATGCGCAACGGAATTCGCATCGGTAGATTGTTTGGCGTCGACATCATCATGGACTATTCGTGGCTGCTCATCTTCGCGCTCATCACGTGGTCGTTGGCGCAGCGCTATCTGGCGGTGCACCGCGATTGGTCGGTAGAGTTGCGCTGGGGTCTGGCTATCCTGACGAGTCTCCTTTTCTTCGCTTCGGTCCTCGCGCATGAGCTCGCGCACAGTCTCGTCTCAATATCGCAGGGAATTCCAGTGCCACGCATCACCCTATTCATCTTCGGCGGCGCGTCGCAGATCAGCGAAGAACCTCGGCGCGCGATCGACGAATTTTGGATGGCGCTGGTCGGTCCGTTGACGAGTCTCGCGCTCGCGGCAGTGTTCGGTGCGCTGTGGTTCGTGACCCAGCAAGCCAGTCCCGTCATCAGCGAAGTCTCAAGTTGGCTGGCGGGCATCAATCTCACGCTGGCGATCTTCAACCTGCTGCCGGGCTTTCCGCTTGACGGCGGACGGGTCTTGCGCGCGATCGCCTGGGGTATCACGAAAAATCTCCGCCGCGCGACCCAGATTGCGGTGGGCGGCGGGGTGCTCGTATCCTGGCTGATGATTGGCATTGGGCTGTGGCAAGTGCTGGGTGGAGATTGGGCGGATGGCTTGTGGATCGCCTTCATCGGCTGGTTCCTGCAAAGCGCGGCGGTACAGGAAGGGCAAGTGACCGTCGTCCATGATATACTGAAGGGACACCAGGTTCGTGAAGTGCTGGAATCCGACTGTCCGCGCGTTTTGAAGCAATTGTCGCTCGATGTGTTCGTCGAGAGCATCGCCATTCCCAGCAGCAAGCGCTGTTTCGTCGTCATAGAGGGCGACAAATTTCTCGGGCTGGTGACCATGCATCGACTCAATGAGGTGCCGCGTAGCAAATGGGAAACGACGCGGGTGGCGGATGTGATGATCCCGCCGGAGAAACTCGTCACGGCGCGCATCGACGAGGATTTGACTGAGGTCCTGGAAAAGATGGGGCAAGCCGACATCAATCAGATGCCCGTGCTCGAAGAGGGCAGGTTACTCGGGATGGTGACGCGGGCGAATATCCTCGCCTTCCTGCGCGCTCACGCGAATCGACAGGGGCTTGGCACGAAACCGGGATGAACGCTTTGTGAAAGGTGCGTTCTACTTTGTTTCGCCAAGATTTACGGTATCATGGGATCATTGGCTCACGTAGTGCTCTGACCGATTTGAGGTGGTTTCCCACTTGCAGGGTTTATCGATCGCGCCGTGGTCTTGTGGCGCGCTATCCCGGTGATGTGCTGAGCGGCAAAAAGTCAGGATCGCGCGGAAACGAACCCCCCAGACGGATCGAATAGGGGGTTCGTTCTCGTTGCACTACTGTCTAGTCAGAACCATCTCTCTGGCTGTCATCTACTTAGGTTTGTTTCCGCAAACTTCCAGTTGACGATCTTCCAGAACGCTTCCACGTACGTCGCCCGCGCGTTGCGGTAATCGATGTAATACGCGTGCTCCCACACGTCGCAGGTCAGCAGCGCATGTTTTCCATCCTTCAGCGGTGTGCCCGCGTTGCTGGTGCTCTCAATGGTCAGCGCACCATCCCCATTCTTGATGAGCCACGCCCAGCCCGAGCCAAACGTGCCGACCGCGGTCGCGGCAAATTTCTCTTTGAACGCGGCGAACGATCCGAAACTCTTATTGATCGCATCTGCCAACGCGCCGGTGGGCTCGCCGCCGCCGTTCGGCGCGAGCGAGTTCCAGTAAAACGTGTGGTTCCAAGTCTGCGCCGCGTTGTTGAAGATGCCGCCCGTCGCTTTCTTCACGATCTCTTCGAGCGTCATGTTCTCGAACTCAGTGCCGGGGATTAGCTTGTTCAGATTGGCGACATAGGTCGCGTGGTGTTTGCCGTAGTGGTATTCGATGGTCTCGGCGGAGATGTGCGGCGCGAGCGCGTCCTTGGCATACGGCAGAGCAGGCAATTTGTGTTCCATGGGTCCTCCTTGGGGTTGGAAGTTAGAAGTTGGAGATTAGAGATTGGAGATTAAGAATCTGAGATTGGATAGATTCACCTCCTCAAAATACAAGCCGACATCGAATTGGCTTTTGCCAAGCGATGTCGGCTTTTCGTCACCGATGCGCTCGAATCATCAAGCGCTATTCAGCTGACTGGATTCTAGCACGGCTTGGTCGTTCGCGCAATGCCCGTAGAATGAAACCTCACGGCGGGACGCCGCGGCGAGGTTGTCCAACGCGCGCGTGGCGGATGGGCGCGGAAATTTTAAGTTGACGCGTAGCAAAGAGTGTGGTATCCTGCAAATAGTGCACTAATGCAATAATACGCAGTTCAAAGGAGAACCGGCGTGTCTCCCAATCGCTTTTCCCCGTACTATCGCTGGCTGGCGGAGACGCTGCGCGAGGAGATCGCGCAGAGCGTCTACAAGCCCGGCGACGCGCTGCCGACCGAGCACGAATTGATGCGCCGCTACAACTTGAGCAGCACCACGGTGCGGCGCGCTGTCCAAGACCTCGTGCGCGAAGGATTGATTTACCGCCGCGCCGGCAAAGGTACCTTCGTCAAGCGCTCCAAGATCGAGGAGCACCTTCTGCACCTGACCTCGTTTGCGGAAGAAATGCAGAGCCGCCACATCAAGCCCAATTTCAAGTTGATTCGCGCGGAGCCCCTCGTCCCGCCGGCGGAGATCGCGCGCTTCCTCGACCTGTCGGCGCGCGAGTCCGTCTTCTACATCGAGCGGATTCAGTACGCGAATCGTGAGCCGATCGCGCTGGCGCAAGGGTATTGGCAGACCGCTCTCGGCGAGCGGCTGGCGCAGCATGACCTCAACGTGATTTCCCTCTACGAAACGCTCGAGCAGCAGTTTCACATTCCGCTGGTCGAAGCCGACGAATCGATTGGCGCGGTCTCGGCTTCCGCGGATATCGCGCGCAAACTCCAAGTCCGACGGAACGCGCCGCTGTTGGTGCGCCGCCGGCTAACGCTGACCCTAGAAATGCGCCCCATCGAATATACAACGACGTTTTACCGCGCTGACCAGTACGAGTACAAAGTCCGGCTGGCGCGCCGCGCGACGTAAGCGCGCGGCAGTCGAAGGGAGGTGGCAGCTTTCGGAATCAAGCAACTGACCGTTTCGATTCGATGCGAACTCAACCTCAGTGCGCTCGCGTGAGCACAAGCCGCGCGAGCCAAGTCAAAGGAGACCTAACTGTGAAGAAAATTATCTCCATCGCAGCGCTGACCTTGTTCGTTCTGTTCGCCGTCTCAGCGTGCGCGCCGGCAGCGCAGCCCACGACCGCCCCGGCGGCGACGACCGCGCCGGCTCAGCCCACGACCGCGCCAGCGGCGACGCCTGCACCGGCTCAGCCCACGACCGCGCCAGCGGCGACGCAAGCTCCCGCCGCCGGAACCATCGTGCTGCATATGCTGTGGTACAACGACGGCAATGAAGGCGATGTGATGCGCGATTTGCTGAATCGCTATCAAACGGCAAACCCCGGCATCCAAGTCGTGATGGATACCGTCGCCTACAAAGACATTCACAATATCTTGCAGACCCAGGTCGATGGAGGCACGCCACCTGACCTCGCGCGCGTGACGGATGTGGCGCGCTTTGCCGGCAAGTATCTGGACATGCGCCCCTACATGACCGACCCCAATGGCTGGGCAGCGGAGTGGCCCGCGCCAGTGCTCCAATCGTTCCGTACCGGCAGCGATACCACCGGGTTGTACGGCTTTCCAACTCAGTTCACTGTGACTGGACCGTTCATCAAC
>DAIDTM010000490.1 GCA_027457205.1 Anaerolineae bacterium
ATGGAGTACGCGGCGAACCTTGCGCGCGGCGCGTCGTTCGCGATCGGGCGCATCAAGGTCGCCGTGAACGAGGGAATCGAAATGCCGCTCGCCGAAGGACTGGCGCACGAGCGAAAGGTGACCGAGCAAGTTTTCCTGAGCGAAGACGCGAAGGAGGGCATCGCCGCGTTCGTGGAAAAACGCAAACCGGCGTTCAAAGGCAAATAGCCCTAGTGTCGGAGGCGCGCAATGGTCGACATTGTCGCCCTTTTGGTCCTGGCTTTACTCGCGATCCTTTTCGGCTGGCTCGCCAAACGCGCGTGGGACTCCAAGCGCGCGTGGCTAAAGTGGATCGGCGTGATTCTAGCCGGACTGGTCACGTTGATCTTTATCCTCCTGTTCGTCGTCGGCGTGATCGGATTTGCCAAACTCAATTTGCCGCAAAGCAATCCAGTGGCAGACGTGAAAGTGGCGGGCACGCCAGATCAAATCGCGCGCGGCAAAAAAATCGCAATGGTGTGTACCGCCTGCCACTCGACGACGAACGGGCTACCGCTCGACGGCGGCACGCGCAATTTCGTCGGTCCCTTGGGCACGGTCGTGCCGCCGAATCTGACTCCGGGCGGTCCGCTCAAAGATTGGTCGGATGGTGAGATCATTCGCGCGATTCGCGAGGGAGTCGCCAACAACGGGCGCGCGTTAATCGTGATGCCGGCGGATCAATTTCACGGGATGAGCGATGCGGATGTTCAGGCGGTCGTCGCGTATTTGCGGTCGCAGCCGGCGGTGCAGCACGATACGCCGGCAAACGGTTTGAGTCCGCTTGGTATGCTTCTGGTCGGCGCAGGCATTTTCTCGACCAGCGTGCAAGCGCCGATCACGCAGCCGGTTGTTGCGCCGCCGGCGGGCGTGACCGCCGATTACGGCAAGTACCTGGTCGGCATTAGCGGCTGCCACGCCTGCCACGGCGCAGACCTCGCCGGCGGCACGCCGGGTGGATTCACGCCCGTGGGTCCCAACTTGACGGCGATCGTTCCCAAGTGGAGCCAATCGGATTTCATCAAGACGATTCGCACCGGCGTTGATCCGACCGGGCACGCGCTGGCGCCAGACCAAATGCCGTGGAAACTTTTCAATGCGATGTATACCGACGATGAACTCGGAGCGATTTACACGTACCTGCATTCGCTGACGCTGATTATCAAGTCTGCCAAGTAAGATGTGTTCGCCGCGCAAGCGGCAAACGCTAGATAGGAAACCGTATGCCACCGTTCATTCAGGAAGACGCGCTGAAGCAGCGCCTCGAACATAAGCAGTTGGTCGAGAATGAAGACCACATGACCGCGCAGTACAAAGACGATCTGATCCGCATCCTCACGGTCTCCGCCGACACCGAACTCGTCAGCGCGCCGGCGTACTATTACGCTGCGCGCAACGCGCCGTCGGTGAATGCGATGATCTCGGCGCTCGCGATCATCCAGGACGAGATGGGGCACGCGCACATCGCGTACCGCCTGCTCGAAGACTTGGGCGTGAAGAAGGAGCAGATGATCTACGAGCGCGCGGCGCGCCAGTTCAAATATCCGTACGCGTTCGACGTGCCGCTCGAATCGTGGGAGGAACTCGTCGTCGCGAACGCGTTCTACGACCGCGCCGGCATCACGCTGCTCGGCGACGTGTACCGCAGCACGACGTATGGCCCGTGGAAGCGCGCGCTCGTCAAGGTCGATAAGGAGGAAACCTTCCACCTGCGCCACGGCGAAATCTGGATGCGACGCATCGTCGAAGAGCCGGGTGGGCGCGAGCGGTTGCAGCGCGCGGTAGATTGGATGTTTTTGCTGACTGTCGAGTGGTTCGGCTTGCCCGACGATTTGAAAAAGCATCAGGGTCAACTCGGCTACGGACTCAAAGGCAGCTCGAACGACACGCTGCGGCAAATCTGGATGAAGACCGCCGTGCCGCTGTGCGAGGAACTCAAGCTGAATGTACCGGCGCGGTTCGACGAAGCGACGCAAAAGTACGTCGTCACGTGCTCATTCCCCGCGAGTTTCGATTCCAAAAACAAGCGGTGGGAACTGGAAAAAGGCGCGATCACTTGGGACGAGGTGATGAAGCGTTGGAAGGCGCGCGGACCGATGAACGATTATTTCGTCGAGCGCATCCAGCGCGGGTACAAGGCAATGGCGGCGTGATATATTCACCGCGGAGAACGCAGAGGGCGCAGAGAATAAATTTTTTGTCTCCGCGTTCTCCGCGTCCTCTGCGGTTAAATTGATGTCCTCCAATGAACGAATCTGAAGGCAATCTCTGGCGTGCGCTGGAAGAGGTGAACGACCCTGAATTTCCGATGAGCATCGTGGACATGGGACTCGTCTACGGCGTCGCGCAGGAAAACGATTCCGCGCGTGTCCAGATCACGTTCACCGCGATGGGCTGCCCCGCGATGGACATGATCCTCGACGACGTGCGCGCGCGGCTGCTGCACGAGCCAGGCGTGCGCGACGTGCAGATCGAAATCGTGTGGGACCCGCCGTGGAACAAATCGCGCCTGAGCGCGCGCGGACGTGAGTTGCTGCAAATGTGGGGAATTGCGGTATGAGCGAAAACGAAAACAAAATCTACGAGGTCTTTGCGCGGTTCAAGTACGACGAGCCGCTGCACTTTGTCGGTACTGTGACCGCGCCGGACGACGAGCTGGCGAAGGTGTACGCGTTCAACACCTACAACGAATGGGCGTGGATCGAAATGATCGCCGTGCCGCGCGCCGCGGTGGTGCGCGTGATCGAGACGGCGTAGGGCAAGTGAACAGTGTTTAGTAAACAGTATTCAGTATCCAAGTTGCTGTTTGCCGAACACTGAACACTGAATACTGAATACCGAATACTGATAACTGGCGACTGGTGATTGATGACTGACATAACCGATCCCAAACAACTTGCCGATGCGCCGCGCCGCGCGCTCGCCGATTTCATTCTCGCGCTCGCGGACACCAAGCGCTTTCTCGGCATTCGTTATGCCGAATGGTGTGACGGCGCGCCGACGCTCGAAGCATCCGTTGCCGCGTCCGCGATGGCGCAGGACGAATTGGGACATTCGCGTGCGCTCTTGCCGCTGCTCAAAGATTTTTCCGATGTCGATCCAAGCATCCAGGACGAAGCGCCGCGCTCGCGCTATTCCGCCGTCGCGTTTCTCGACAAGCCATTTTCG
>DAIDTM010000491.1 GCA_027457205.1 Anaerolineae bacterium
GAAGAACCCAGCGCGATGATCCAGCCGTTCATCACCACCGACCCACACCTGCCGCTCTACTTCTTGATCCTGCATTACTGGATGCTGCTGGCAGGGCGTTCGGAACTCGCGGTCCGCTATCCAACGGTGTTCGTCGGGGTAGTCGTCGTTGCGCTGGTATATGCGCTCGGCAGACTCGCGTTTCCGCAGCGACCGAACGTCGCGCGGGTCGGCGCGCTGCTCGCGGCGGTCAGTCCGTACTTGATTTGGGACGCGCAAGACGCGTATATGTACACTTTTCTCACTGCGCTCGCGCTCGCCTCATTTATTGCACTCCTGCGCGCGTGGCGGCAGTCCGCGTCGCTCGCCCATTGGACGAGTTACGTGATCGCGAACGCGCTTGGTTTGTTCTTTCACTATTTAGCCGGCTTGGTCATCATCGCGCAAGGTTTTCTGTGGCTCGTCTGGAGCGTCAGCCGAAAAATCTCGCGCCGCGCGGCAATCGGCTGGATCGTCGCGCAAGCGGCGACGGCGGCGCTCTTCCTGCCCTGGCTGGTTTTCGCGCTGCCGCTGCTCACGAATTTTCAAACCGATTTTTTCCCGCGCGCCGATTCGTTCGAGATGCTCCAGCGGTCGTTCATCGCCTTCAGCGTTGGACGCGTTGACAGCCGCTTGATGCCGCCGATGGTCGAGCCGCTTGCTGGCAATGTCTTGACGCTCGGCTTTGTCATCCTCTTCTTGCTTGGGTTGTTCCTGCCGGCAAAAGCCGCTCGCGCGAACGATGTCGATGGGCGCGTCGTTTTGGCGATTTATCTTTTTGCGCCGCTCCTCGCGCTCGATCTATTCTCGCAGTTGCGTTTTCCAATCTTCGATGAGCGATACGTTCTCTTTTTGATTCCGGCGTTTCTATTGATCGTCGCGCGCGGGTTCGACGGATTGAATGAACGAACCAGTCAAAAATGGATTCCGGCAGGCGCGCTGGCGTTCGTTTTATTGGCAAGTGGGCATTCGCTGTACAACTATTTCTACGTACCGGCATTTGCCAAAAGCCCCGACTGGCGCGGCTTGGTTCAATACGTCTCGTCCCATTCCCAACCCGGCGATGTGCTGGTCCAAAATTATCCCGATCCCGCGCTGCCGTACTATCTGCAAGACCGGATGCCGCGTGTGTTGCTGCCGCATACCAGCCCGGCGCAAGCAACCGATGTCGCGGCGGACTTACGCCGTTTGACGGCGAAATATACGCGCATCTGGTTTCAGCCCGTCCCGTACGGCGAATGGGACACTGCCGGCTTGGTCGCCGCGTGGTTGCAGCGCCACGCGGTAGAGCTGGACGCGCAGCAATTTCGCGGCGTACGTCTCGAACTGTACCAGCCCGCCGCCGCGGCGATTCGCCAATCCGCGCCGGTCGATGCGATGTTTGCCGGGCAGATTCGCTTGATCGCTTTCAAACTGGATCCGCCGAACGCTCTCGGACGCGGCGGCGCGGTTGCGCATCTAACTCTCTTTTGGAGCGCACATGCGCACATCGAGCGCGACGCGACAGCGTTCGTTCATCTGTACGATTCTGCCGGAATATTACGCGCGCAGCAAGACAATCCGCCGGTGCGCGGCACGTACCCGACCAGCGCGTGGCAGCCCGACGAAATCGTCGTCGATTCATACGACCTGCAGATTCCGGCAAACCTCCCCGCGGGCGCGTACACGCTGGCGGTTGGAATGTACGACTCACAAACTCAAGTGCGTCTTGCAGCGGCAGATCGTCTGGGGCAGCCGCTTGCTCATAACGAGGTGACATTGCAAACGCTCACGCTAGCTTTGCGCGACGATACACATCGGCTGATTGATGCCGCGCCGGAGGTTGCGCGCTGATGATGAGAACCCTGCGCGCCCACCGCGAAATCGCGTTGGTGCTGACGCTCTTCGTCGCGCTCGGGATTTTGTACAGCACGACGACGCCGCTCTTCGAAGCGCCGGACGAGCAGTGGCATTTCGCCTTCGTTCAGTACGTCGCGACCGGACACGGCTTACCGGTGCAATCGGTCGATCACCCCGCGCATCTCGCGCGGCAAGAGGGCAGTCAGCCACCGCTGTACTATTTGCTCGCCGCCGCGACGACGTTTTGGATCAACACTTCCGACTATCCTGGCATCGTCTGGAACAACCCGCATTACGGCTACGATGTGCCGGGGATCGTCAACGACAACAAGAATCTCTTCATCCATACGTCGCTCGAAAGTTTTCCGTACCACGGCGCGGCGCTGGCGATCCATCTCGCACGGCTGCTGTCTGTTTTGATGGGCGCGCTCGCCGTCCTCTTCACCTATCTACTGACACTAGAAATTTTTCCCGACCGCAAGTATCTCGCCGCAAGCGCCGCCGCGCTGGTCGCGTTCGTCCCACAATTTATTTTCGTCAGCAGCGCGGTCAGTAACGATAGCACCATCGTCGCGATGGCGGCACTTTCGTTGTGGATGATCGTGCGAATTCTGACGGACGACGAAAGACGAAAGACGAAAGACGAAAGTAGCAATCTTTCGTCGTCCGTTGTTCGTCCTTCATCCACTGTCGCGCTCGTCGCGGCGACCGGGCTGGCGGCACTGGCAAAGGTCAGCGGACTGGGACTGGCGCTGCTCAGCGTGTTGGTTCTGGCTTGGGTTTCCTTCCGAGTCAGCGAATTGGACGCGGACGGACGTCGACGAACGCGGATAGAACTGTCTCTGCCGCGTCTATCCGCGTTTCTCCGCGTGCTGATTCCATTCGGCGTCGTGTTCCTGCTCATCGCTGGATGGTGGTACGCGCGCAACCTGGTGTTGTACGGCGAACTCACCGGCACGGCGATGATGGTACGCATCTTTGGCGCGCGCACAACGCCGCTGACGACGATGCAATTGCTCACGCAACTGCGCGAGGTGGGGGAAACGTTCTGGGTGGGCTTTGGCTGGGGCAACATCCGCGCGCAGCCGGCGATTTATATACTGCTTGAAATCATCGTCGCGCTGTGCGGCGTCGGTCTGCTGCTGGCGTTTGCCCGGCGGCGCGACCGACTACATCCCACGCTCGTCAAGGCGCTGCCGTTCTTCGTCCTCGCCTTTTGGATCGTCGTCGCGTTCGTCGAACTGGTGAACTGGATGGAGATCACGCAAGCGCCGCACGGTCGATTGTTTTTCCCCGCGCTGCCCGCGCTCGCGCCGCTGGCAGTGTTTGGGTTGACCCAGTGGCTCCCGACGCGCCTCCAGCCGCTGATCGCGCGCGGCGCGGCAGTCGCGCTTTTCGGACTGGCGGCGTACGCGCCGTTCGCGATTTTGCAGCCGGCGTACGCCTATCCCGCGCCGCTAACATCGAACGATGTACAGAACCTTGCGCACCGCGTCGACGTCAATTTCGACAATAAGGTGGAATTGCTCGGCTACGATCTGTCGTCCAACCGCGCGCTGCCAGGCGAATCAGTCACGCTGACGCTGTACTGGCAATCGCTGGCGGAAATGAACACGGATTATTCTGTCGGCATTCATTTGCTCGATGCTCATCAGCGCGTCATCGGCGCGCGCGACAGTTATCCAGGACACGGACTGCTGCCGACGCGGCTCTGGCAGCCGGGTCAATTGATTCGCGATACTTACTGGCTGCCGATTTCGCCGGACGCGTCCGCGCCGAATGTCGCGCAAATCCAGGTAACACTCTATTCGCTGGAGACCCGCCGCAATTTACCGGCGTCCGATCCGCAGGGGCGCGCGGTCACGCCGATCTTTGGCGCGCTCAAAATCGCATCGGCGCATCCCATCACACCGCATCCGCAGCAAACGACCGCGGAGGTTTTCGGCGGCAAGGTCACATTGATCGGCTACGATCTCAATACCAAGTCGCCGAGCGCGTCAGGAATCGATCTGACCTTGTACTGGAAACGCGTCGCACCGATGACGGAAGACTATACCGCTTTCGTGCACGTACTCGATGCGAACGGCAAGATCGTCGCGCAGCGCGATCAGCCGCCCGGCAACGGCGACGATCCCACATCGTTGTGGGATGACGGCGAGGTGGTGGTGGATCGTTACGCGTTCGCGTTGCCGGCGGGCGCATACCGCATCGACGTGGGATTGTATCGCGCGCCCCCGGGC
>DAIDTM010000492.1 GCA_027457205.1 Anaerolineae bacterium
TGAGTCCGACCAGAATCCCAAACGCACACAGCAAATAGATCCAAACCGCATACAACCGGACAAAGGCAACGAACGCAGTCAAAGACAACTCCGAATTGCGTTTTGCTTACGCAATACCCTGAATGTCAGATTAACCACAGAGCACACAGAGGTCACAGGGAAATCCTTGTTTCTACTCTGTGTTCTGGCTGTGGCGAAGTGCGCCACAGTCATGTCCTCTGTGGTGGAATGAATGGCACATGGTCGAAGGACGAAATCTGTCCATCGCGTAGCGCGTATCAAACCTTTCACTTGCGCTTCTTCTCTGTCTTCGCCTGGTCTTCGATGCACAGCGTCGCGAGCGGATTGGCTTCCATACGCTCCGGCGCAATCGGCTTGCCGCAGGCGTCACAGACGCCGTACGTCCCGGCGGCAATGCGCGCCAGCGCCTGATCGATTTGCGCGAGCCGCTGCTTCTGGTCGTTCGCGAGCCAGAGCGAACGTTCTTTCGCCTGCTCCATCGCCGCGAGGTCGGCTTCGTCGCCGCGCGCCGGCTCCGGCGGCTGAATCGAACGCGCCAAGAGCTGCGTACGCTCTTCTTCTAGTTTCTTCCGCGCGGCTTGTACGTCAATCGCCATACTTATCCATTCCAAAATACAAACGTGGAGCGAAGCGCAATCCGCGTGGCTTCGCTCCACCTTTCATCGGTGATTCTCGATCAAATCATCCCGTAGCGCTGCAACGCGGCGTTCAGAATGCCGTTGATCAAACCGATATAGTTCAAACCATCGGCGTCTGCTGCCATCACGATATCGCTGATGCCTTCCTGCAACCCCGCCAGCGGATTGATCTCCAGGATGTACGGCTCGCCCGTGTCGTCGCGCACACGAAAATCGACGCGCGCGAAATCCGTACATTCCAGCGCCGCGAACGCGCCCGCCGCGTAGCGCTCCATCCTGGCGCGCAGCGACTTGGCGATGGGGGCGGGGCAAAGATACTTGGGCACATCGTACAACTTGCTTTTGATGACCGACGTGTACAGCCCCGCCTCTTCCGGCGGACACGGCGACAGATCGACTTGCAGCGGCGGAAAGATACGTAGCGTCGATGGAATCTGGGGTGACTTGCCGCTCTGAGCGCCCGGCGAAGAGCCGTTGCCGTTTCCATTCGGCTTGATGGTCGGCGCGACGCCGTTCGACGGGATGTTCCACGGCAAGTTGCCAAGCATTCCTAGCGTGAACTCGCGTCCTTCGATGTACTCTTCGACGATAGCGGGCTGACGGTACATCTTGACGATGGACTGCACCTGCTCGCGCAGCTCGCGCGCGTTGCGGCACACCGATTTCGCGCTGATGCCGATGCCAGAGCCCTCGCGGCTCGGCTTGACGAAGAGCGGATATTTCAAGCGCGATTCGATCCGCTCTTCGCCAGTGATGAACGATTGAAACGCCGGCGTCGGCAGATGGTGAAACGCCATCACGCGCTTTGCCATCGGCTTGTCGAGCGCGACGGAGAGCGTCATCACGCCCGCGCCGGTGTACGGGACGCGCAACATGTCGAGCAGCGCGGGCACCTGCGCCTCGCGCGACGCGCCGAAATGTCCCTCGCATGTGTTGAACGCGATGTCAATCTTGTAGTGTTCCAGCTTCTGCGGCAGCGCCGCATTGCCTTCCATCGCGATCACTTCGTGCCCGCCGGCGCGCAGCGCGCGCTCGATGCCTGCGACGGTCTTTTCGTTATCCAGCTCGTTCCACGCGTCCCACGGCTCGTCTTCCCTCTCATGCGGAGCGTTCTGCTTGAGATTGTACAAGAGGGCGACGGTAAACTTTTTCATCTGAAGATGACCTCGGTCATACGTCACGCCTCTTGCCGGGTCTTGCCGTTCCCGTTGGTACGCGCCTTGCCATTCCCATTGCCCCTTGGCATCGTCGAAATAACCGATTCCAATGGGATCAGCTCGCGCTGCTGCAACGACTTGACCGAGAACTGCAATGGCGTCTTGCGCCGCGTCTTTTTCTCCGCGTCGAGCTTCTTGACGCGCCGCTGCTTGCGTCGCAATCCTTCCGGCTCCAACACCACCGCGTCGCCGGCGAGAAGTTTTGCTACGCCTTCCTTCGGCGCGGCGCGGCGGCAGTACTCGCAGTTATCGGAATGGTGATGCTCGTATTGGTCCGGCTCGGTGTAGGTCGCGATCACGCCCTCAAAATTTCGCACGACGACTTTGCGATCGTTCTGCGATATTAGGTACTGCGGCATAATCGGCACTTTGCCGCCGCCGCCCGGCGCATCGATGCAGAAGGTGGGTACCGCAAAGCCGGTCGTGTGCCCGCGCAGCGATTCGATGATCGACAAACCCACGCTGACCGGCGTGCGGAAATGTCCAATGCCCTGCGACAAGTCGCATTGATACAGGTAGTACGGGCGCACGCGCATCTTGACCAACTCGTGCACCAGCGTCTTCATCGTATTCGCGCAATCGTTGATGCCCGCCATCAACACCGTTTGTGCGCCGAGCGGAATGCCGCCGTCGGCGAGTTTGGCGCACGCGGCGCGCACTTCCGGCGTCAACTCTTTCGGATGGTTGATGTGAATGTTGATCCAGATCGGATTGTACTTACGGATCGTCGCGACCATCTGATCGGTCACGCGCTGCGGCAGAAAAATCGGAATGCGCGAGCCGAAGCGGATAATCTCGACCGATTTCACCGCGCGAAAGCGGTTGAGCACATAGTCCAACATCTCGTCCGAGAGGAACAAACCGTCGCCACCGGAGATCAAC
>DAIDTM010000493.1 GCA_027457205.1 Anaerolineae bacterium
CGATTTACGCGCCGCGCCGCTGGAAGGGCGCACGCTGGCGCAAGTGCTTGCGGATATGACGCGACAAGCCGCCGCCGAAGGACAAGTTCCGGTGACGTTCGATGCCATCGGCGGCAGTCGTCCGCTGCCTCTGCGAATTGAAACGGGACTGTATCGCATCGCGCAGGAAGCACTGACCAACATTCGCCGGCACGCGAACGCGCGGCACGTCGCGATTCGGCTGGCGACCGAACCCGACCGCGTGGAATTGATGGTCGAAGACGATGGGCGCGGATTCGATCCAGCGCGTGTGCCCAAGGGACGCTACGGTTTGATTGGCTTGAACGAACGCGTAAAATTACTGGGCGGAGCGCTGCAAATGGACAGCCGCCCTGGAGCGGGCACGCGACTTCGGGTCATCGTGCCGCTGGAAACGCCGCGATGACCAAGGTCGCTTCGGTGAGTGAGCCGATTCGCATTTTGGTTGCCGACGATCACCCGGTGGTGCGCGATGGACTGGTCGCGATGCTCGGCACGCAGAGCGATTTCGTCGTTGTCGGAGAGGCGGCAACCGGCGCCGAAGTTATCGAGCAAGTGATGTCGCTCAAACCAGATGTCGTCTTGCTCGATTTGGAAATGCCAGGGATGGACGGGGTCGAGGCGCTTGAACAGATCAATGCGACATCGAGCGCGCGAGTCGTCGTATTCACCGCGTTCGATACCGACGAGCGCATTCTGGCAGCCGTGCAAGCCGGCGCCAAGGGCTATTTGCTCAAAGGCGCGCCGCGCATACAAGTTTTCAACGCGATTCGCGTGGTAAGCCAGGGCGGCTCGCTCATGGAACCGGCGATCGCGTCGAGAATTTTGCGGCAGGCGATCCAACCAGAAGAGGCGCTGACCGAGCGCGAGCGTGAGGTGCTCGGCTTGTTGGCGCAGGGCAAGAGCAATAAAGAGATCGCCACCGCGCTCGTCATTACCGAGCGCACGGTCAAGTTTCACGTCAGTTCGCTGATGAGCAAACTTGGCGCGAACAATCGCACCGAAGTGGTCACGCTGGCGGCACGGCGCGGAATCGTAAGGTTGAAAGAATAAAACTTGCGACGCACCTCGTAGGTGCGTCGCAAGTCAGGAGACTGTACTTTAGGACAGGCAAAGACTGACCCGCCGCGCAATGCGGCGGGTTTTTGTTTGTGGTAAGGTAGAGCCGAGGTGAATGAGATGGACGACCGAAAGAATAAAGTGGCATTGATTACAGGCGCGTCGCGCGGTCTCGGACTTGCATTGGCGCGCGAATTGGCGCGGCGCGGCTGGACTTTGATTATCGATGCGCGCGGACAAGCCGCGCTGGAGCGTGTCCGCGCCGAACTATCGAAGCAGACGAGCGTCTTTGCGTTCGCTGGCGATGTGACGAATCAGGCGCACCGCCGCGCGATGGCGGTCGCCGCGTTGGGTGCAGGCGGTTTGGACGTTCTCGTCAACAACGCCAGCATCCTCGGTCCCAGCCCGCGGCCGCAGTTGCTGGATTATCCACTCGAAGCGCTGGAGCAAGTGTATCGCACGAACGTCGTCGCGCCGCTCGCCTTCGTTCAAGCGGTACGGCATGCGTTCAAGCCCGGCGCGCGCGTGATCAACGTGACGAGCGACGCGGGCGTCGAGCCGTACGCCGGCTGGGGCGGGTACGGGTCGAGCAAAGCGGCGTTGGAGCAACTGTCCGCGATCCTGGCGGAGGAGAACTCGGCGCTGCGCGTCTACTGGGTCGATCCCGGCGATATGCGGACGCAGATGCAGCAGGACGCTTTTCCCGGCGAAGACATCAGCGACCGTTTGCCGCCGGAGGCAAGCGTGCCCGGTTTCCTGAAGTTAATCGAAGGCGATTTGCCGAGCGGTCGATACGCAGCGCGCGCGCTCAACGCCGAGCCGCTAGAAAGCGCGCGATGAAAACACTGACCGTCGATCAAGCGCCGGCGCGTCCGTCCGATGCCTCCGCGTTTGTTTCG
>DAIDTM010000494.1 GCA_027457205.1 Anaerolineae bacterium
GATCAACACCGCCGGCATCACGCGCGACGCGCTGGTGGTCCGCGTCAAGGACGGCGAAGTGAAGATGATGAGCGACGACCAGTGGGATGCGGTGCTGAACGTCAACCTCAAAGGCACGTGGATCATGTCGCAGGTTGCTGCGGTGCCGATGATGAAACAAAAGTACGGGCGAATCGTGAACACGGCGTCGGTCTCGGCGCAGGGCAACATCGGTCAGGCGAATTACGCGGCGTCGAAAGCGGGCGTGATCGGATTGACCAAGACGCTCGCGCTCGAATGGGCGCGTTACGGCATCGCGGTCAACGCCATTGCGCCCGGCGGCGTGAAAACGCCGATGACGGCGGCGATTCCGGAAAACATCGCGGCGCAGTTGATCGAGCGCATTCCGCTCAAGCGCATGGCAGACCCGGACGAAATCGCGGCGGTGCACCTTTTCCTCGCCAGCGACGAAGCGAGTTACATCACAGGACAGGTGATCTGGGTCGATGGCGGCGTAACCGTCGGCGCGTGAAGGAGACGCAATGAAATTTGAGAATGTTTTCGTGCCGTACCGCGGCTATTGGTCGACGCCGTTCGTGCGCTGGCAGGGCGCGTTTTCTAACACGCATCCGATCACGCTCGCGGCGGACACGGCGACGCGCGCGCTGAAGGAGCGCAACATCGCGCCCGATACGTTTGACGCGCTCTTTCTCGGAATGACGGTGCCGCAGAAATCGTCGTTCTACGGCGCGCCGTGGCTCGCCGCGCTCATCGGCGCGCCCGGCATCACCGGACCGATTTTGTCGCAGGCGTGTGCGACAAGCGCGCGCGTGCTGGCGTCGTCGGCATCTGAAATCGAAACCGGCACCAGCCAGGCGATTCTAGCTCTGACGCTCGATCGATGCAGCAACGGTCCGCACGTTTTCTATCCAAATCCGCTGGGACCGGGCGGCACCGGTGACGCCGAAGACTGGGTGTGGGACAATTTCAACTACGACCCGTACGCCAATAACGCGATGATCCAAACCGCGGAGAATGTCGCGCGCGAAGCCGACATCACGAAGGAGCAGCAGGACGAGATGATGCTTTTGCGCTACTCGCAATACCAGGACGCGCTCAAAGACGACGCCGCGTTTCATCGCCGCTACATGGTAACGCCGGTCGAAGTGAAGGATGCGTCCGGGCGCAAGGTGGTCGCGACGGTGAAAGACGATGAAGGCGTGTTCCCGACGACGAAAGAGGGCTTAGCGAAATTGAAACCGGTGCTCGATGGCGGCACGGTGACGTACGGTGGACAGACGTACCCGGCGGATGGCAACGCGGCGGTGATCGTCACGATGCGCGAAAAGGCGCGGGAGCTGAGCCGCGACGCGCAGGTCGAGGTGCAGCTGCTCGCGGTTGGTTCGGCGCGCGCGAAAAAGGGTTTTATGGCGCAAGCCGTTGTGCCGGCGGCGAAGCGCGCGCTGGAAAGCGCGGGCATCGGCATCGGCGACGTGCGCGCGATCAAGACGCACAATCCGTTTGCGGTCAACGACATTTATTTTTGCGAGCAGATGGGCGTCAAGCCGGAAGCGATGAACCATTACGGCTCGTCGCTGATCTTCGGTCATCCGCAAGGACCGACCGGCATGCGGCTCGTCATCGAACTGATCGAAGAACTCGCGATGGTGGGCGGCGGGTACGGGTTGTTCACTGGCTGCGCCGCCGGCGATACTGCGATGGCGTGCGTGGTGAAGGTAGGATAATGATGTAGGGGCGAACCGCCGGTTCGCCCCTACTCGCGTCCCACCGTATCCAGAACCTTTCCCCAGAAATTCTCCTCGCGCATGGCGAGTCGCCGCATCGCGCGGCTGGCGTCGGCGAATGCAGCGCGGTCTTGCTCCGCCGCGATGCGCTGCAACAACCGCCCGAACGCGCTCCATTCGTCCGCGATTTGTTCCATCGTCTCCGCGAGTTGTGCCGCGCGCAATCGCTCATTCATCGTCTCGACCCACGCAAACTTCGCGGGGTCTTCGACCTCGCGCAAGAACTGCGCATACATCTTGCGGAAGAATCCGCCGCCGGTGCCGCGCACCTCGACATTCTGATAGCCGAACTTGCTGCACAGCGTCCAATCCGGCGCGTCCGCCCAGTTCTCGAAATCCTCCGCGAGTAGTTCCATTCCCATGATCGCCTGATGCGGCGCGCGGTCTAAATCCATCGCCAGCGCGTTGTCGCGCAGCGCGGCGATAACCGCGTCTGTAGCCGACGCTCGCCGCAGCGTCGGTCTAATCGCGAGCCACTCGTTGCGCAGCGGAATTGGTGGAATCTGCGCGGTACGCGCCGCACGCAACGCGTCGTACGAAACCTCCTGCAAGCCGGGAAATTGCGTATCGGCGAGAAACGCCACGCGGCGCGCGTCGTCGTAGCCGGCGAGGACGACGCGATGTCCGGGGAACGGCGTGCGCGTGTGGTAGTACGGTAGCGCGCTCAGCTCGACGTGCAGGAGCAACGGAACGCCGCGGTCGATCCAATCCTTCGCGGCGCGCCACGCGCGATCCGCATCGTCGTCCGCGCCTTCTTCAAAATCGAGCGCGAGGTGCGCGCACAGATCGTGCTCGAGCGTAAGCGTGCGCCCGTAAAAGAGATGCGACGGCATATCGCCGCGCAGATTTCGGAAATAGTAAAAGCCGAGTCCGCTACCCAGTCCCAGGCACATCGCCTCGCTCAAATCGAGTCCGCAATGATGCAGCAGATCGCGCAGCGCGGTCGTCCCGCAGTGGACGCCGGGGGTGTGAATGAACTCGGATGCCAGTTTCATCTTTCTTCTTTTTCTTGCATCACGGCATCGGCGTGGCTTGCCCGCGCGGTCCGTGCCCGGTTTGCTCGTGGCAGTATTCGCAGCGCGGCAGAATCGCGTCGCGGAATTGGAACGCGGTGCGCTCGTCGCCGACGCGATGCGTGACGTGGCAGTGCACGCAGGAGATGTACGGCGGCGATAGGTTGGGATCGAAATACGCGTTGTGATAGTGATTCTCAAAACCCGGCTTGCGGAGATCGGCTTCGTGGCATTTGATGCACGCCGCGTTTTGCACCGGAATCACAAGCGTCGCCGGTTGGTGTTGCAGCCCGGTGTAATGCTTGAACGCGTCCCACGTGGCAATCGAAATAACCGCCGCGCGTCCAACGATGCCTTCGCCCACGTGGCAGTCGATGCAACGAATCCCTTTAGTGCGATAATGAAACGACGCCAGATCGGTCGCGGACTGTTGCGCGACCGCCTGCGCGTCGCGTTCGAAGAATTGCGTCTCGGGCTGCGTGTGACAAGAGATGCAGAATCGATCGTTCTGCTCTTGGTACGATACGAAACCGACGCCGCCGACCAGCGCGACGAGCGCGATCAACGCGCCGAGCGCGCCGAGTCGCCAGGTACGAGAAATGAAGGATGAAGGAGGCAAAAGATTCTTGCTATTATCCTTCATCCTTCCGCCGTCTGCGCTCACGCCTGGAAATCCAACACGATGGAATGCATATCCGATGTGCCGTCTGGGAATGTGCCGTTCAGGAGATCAAGCCCCTGCCCGCGTATCTGCATCTGCCCGCTGTTGTCGGTGACGCGTGCGAACATCTGATGCCGCCCCGCCGGCAGCGCGGGTCCCGTCCATTTCCACAGCGTCCACGTGTACGGCGAGGGTCCGCGCGTCAGTTCGGCGGCGTGCCATTGGTTGGTATCATCCCAACTGACATCGAGCTTGGCAATTCCTGCCGCGCCGGAGAACGCGATGCCGGAGAATGTGAAGGTCGGCGTCGTGACGGTCGAGAGGTCTGGCGGCGAATCGATGCGTGAGTTGGGCAGGACGTACGCGTCATTCGACCAGCCCTGCTGTTCCCAAAAGCCGGCGTAATCGCCGTTGATCGCGGTGATCGTCTGGATCCACTTGGGCTGCTTCATGCCGTACCGACCAGGCCACAGGCAGCGCAGCGGCGCGCCGTGTTCTGCCGGCAGCGGCACACCGTTCATCTCATAAACAAGGAGCGCATGATCATCCATTCCCAGGTCGAGTGGAATGCCGGTGCTGTAGCCGTCGAACGATTCCAGCTTCAGCGTTTTCGTACCTTGTTTCACGCCGGCTTGCGTCAACAGGTCTTTGAACTGGATGCCTTTCCACATCGCATTTGAAATCAGGTCGCCGCCGACCGGATTTGATATGCATTCGAGCGTTCGCATCTCGCTGACTGCCGGCATCGCTTTGATTTCGTCAAGCGACAGTTGGATTTCTTTATCGACCATGCCGGTGATCGTTAGCTTCCAGTTCGCCGGCGGCTGAGGCGTGTTGCCCGATTCGTACCAGACCGTGTAAAAATTGTCGTTCGACGTGATCGGCACGCCGTCGATCGTCGATGGCGTGACCGGCGGCGCGCCCTTGGCGTTGATATCCTTGGTCGGCGCGGGCGCTGCCGCATTGGTGATCGGCGTGACGGCGCGTTGACACGCCGAGACGAACGCGCCGAGCGCGCCGAGCGCGGCGAGCCGCAGCACGTCGCGTCGTGAGATTTTCC
>DAIDTM010000495.1 GCA_027457205.1 Anaerolineae bacterium
ATTCCGGATCGTCCGGGTGCGCGAGGACCAGCAAGACGCGTTCTGGTTCGTTGCCCATAAGTTCTTCCCTCATCGTGGTTGGTTTCGCGCCGCCATTATATCACGGATTGGCGCGGCTGGGGCTTGCCAGCGATTTGCAACTGTGCTATACAACGTGATGTGCGACGCGCTTTGCCGGTGCGTCGCACGTTCCCAAAAGGAGTCCGATGCCTAATCGTTTGATCGATGAAACGAGTCCATATCTGTTGCAGCACGCGCACAATCCGGTCGATTGGTATCCGTGGGGCGCGGAGGCGTTGCAAAAAGCGCAAACCGAAGACAAGCCGATCTTTCTCAGCATCGGCTACGCGGCGTGCCACTGGTGCCACGTGATGGAGCACGAGTCGTTCGAGGATGCCGAAACCGCGGCGATACTGAACGCATCGTTCGTCGCGATCAAGGTCGACCGCGAAGAGCGCCCCGACCTCGATTCGATCTACATGAACGCGGTCGTCGCGATGACCGGGCAGGGCGGCTGGCCGATGAGTCTGTTCCTCACGCCGGACGGCAAGCCATTTTACGGCGGCACGTACTTTCCGAACGCGCGCCACTACAACATGCCCGCGTTCAAAGATGTGCTGAATGCAATTGCCGAAGCGTGGAAGAACCGGCGTGCGGAGTTGGTCAGCGGCGGCGCGCGCGTTGCGCAGGCGCTGGAGCAAGTCGATCTGGGCGGCGACGACGCGCCGCTCGATCTACGCACACTCGAACAAGCGGTCAGTCAGATGCAGCCATCGTTCGATTGGGGCGAAGGCGGCTGGGGCGGCGCGCCGAAATTCCCGCAGCCGATGGCGTTGGAATTTCTGATGCGCGTCTACGCGCGGACGCGCGACGAGTTGCTTGTTCAAGATGATTACAAAGACGCTCGACAAAATGGCGCGCGGCGGGATGTACGATCAGCTGGGCGGCGGATTCCATCGCTACTCGACCGACGCGGTCTAGACCGCATCGCCGCTCAAAATCACATTCCCCGAACGTTATCACCAAGGTGACCTGGGGCACGCGCTCAAGCTCTACCTGGTCGGCACTGGTGGGACAGGTTCGTGGCTCGCGCCGCACCTCGTTCGCCTCGCCCGTTTTCTCCGCGAGACAAGGCAAATGAAAGTTAATCTCACTTTCGTCGATCCCGACGTCGTCGAGATGAAGAATGTGTTTCGCCAAAACTTTGGCGAGGCAGAGGTGGGCGGTCACAAAGCCGAGTTACTCGCGCTGCGGTATGCCGCGGCTTGGGGGCAAAGCATTCAAGTGCATACTGCTCGCTTTGCCAGAGAGATGCTGCAACTCGAATACGGCGACCTGGGTGTGCTGATCGGCTGTGTTGACAATGCTGCCGCGCGACGCTCAATCGCCGACGTGATCGATCAGGAAACTCGACTACGAGGCGGGGAAGGATTACCCAGGATTTGGTGGCTTGACTGTGGCAATGGGGCAGACACCGGGCAAGTGCTGTTTGGCGCAGCGCGAAACGTTCGTCAATTGCAGTTTGCGTTTCCGTATTTCTCCGACCAGGGTTTCTGTGTGAATCTTCCCGCTCCTGATTTGCAACATCCCGACCTGCTCGAAACGCAGCCAGAGGAAAACCTCGCCCAACCCAGCCAAGGCAACGTCTCGTGTGCCGAGCAGTTGCTCATAGGCGACCAATCGCCGTCCATCAATGTGACGGTCGCCAACATCGCGGCGACCTACCTTTGGCGTCTCTTCGCCGATCCAAAAGGGCTGACGACGTTCGCGACGTATTGCAACTTGAATGTGCTCAGTACGCGTTCGCGTTACATCACGCCGGAAGCGGTTGCTCATGCCGTGGGCCAGCGCGTCAAGTTGTTCAAGGTTCATGCAAGCAGAAAGTGAATCAACCATGAAACTCACGTGTGCTCAAATGTTCGTTGGTGCCTTGACATTTAACGCCTCGCGTTATAGAATGACATTGTGATCAAATCCTTCCGCGACAAAGAAACGGAAAACCTCTATCAGCGTCTCCATTCACGCCGTTTGTCGCCGGAGATTCAACGAGTGGCTCTGCGCAAGTTACGCATGCTGAACAACGCGCAGTCGCTGAATGATCTGCGGATACCGCCCGCGAATCACTTGGAAAAACTATCCGGCTCGCGCGCCCGGCAACACAGCATCCGCATCAACGATCAATGGCGCATCTGCTTCGAGTGGCGAGATGGCGATGTCTATGACGTGGATGTGACGGATTATCACTAGGTGTTGACCGACAGAGCATGGCTGACCAACGAAAGTCAGCTGGCACCGACAGAATAGTGCTGACACGAAGGTGTGTGGCAACCGCCAGTTGTGGCGAATCAAGTGTCGGTTACTTTTTCAGAAATGGATAGGGCCAG
>DAIDTM010000496.1 GCA_027457205.1 Anaerolineae bacterium
GTGAAGAGCCGCGCCCCCGACTCCGTGAGTTTGCTCCCCTGAAGCAGAAAATCCGAGATGTTCGATGCTTGCTCATACGTGTTGATTCCCGCGCTTAGCGCCAATAAATGTTCATAGTCGGTCAGCGGAACGTATTGTCGCGCCTGACGGCCGCTGAAGGTGAGATTCGTGTCGAAGACACCGCTTTCGCGCAACACGCGGCTGCCCACCAATTGCACACCGGTCCGGCTTTCCTGCAACTGGAAGTTATGATCGAGCGTTGCCTGAAGCGCGTCGCGCGTACTTGCACGCCGGCGGCAATCCTGCTCTCGCGTGCGAGTTAGACACGGTGATCTACCTGACACTTGCACCGCACTGCGTGCGTTGCAGTGCAGGTGTGACCGCATCGCTCGAACAGCCGCTCGGCAGCGAGTGGACGCGGATCCGATGGAGCGTCCATGATGCGCTGCCTTCGGCAGCGCGCTAAAGTCGCTCCATCGTGCACGTCGCGTTCAAAGCGATCCGCGAAACCAAGTATGTCGAGATTCCTGACGAGTACTGGGTTCGCGAGGCGGAGCAGCCACTCTCGCGCTACGAGCAGGAGATGCTCGACGACATCTGCACCTACGGTAATCGCAGATGCAGGTGTCTGCGCGGCAAGATTCGCCATGCCCAGGAGAAGCACGTCCAACGAGCGAGGCGCGTCCCAAGACGCCCCGCTCTCAAAACCACGCTCGCGGAACAAGAATAACCGCGAACGTAATTCAACAAGAGGAGAAAAACCATGCCATTCCACGACAAACGCGTTTGGTGCGTCGCCAACGCCGCCAACGCCGAAACCCTGGCGCGTGATCTCAAGCACACCCGGACACTCTGCACCGGCTTTCGTCTGGGCGGGTACTTGTTCCTCAACGACTCGACCAGCGAAGACGCGATCCAGGAGTACGCCATCGTGAAAGAGGACACGCGAACGCAGGTCGAATCCGTCACGTTCGGATGGTGCAGTCCGGAGGAAGCCCTGGAGTATGTTCAGGATGCCATCGCCGGCAAGTACGACGATACCAACTTCGGACGGATCGACCGGCGACAAATCGAGTCTCCCGTCCGACATTCCTGCGCGCTGTGCGCGTAATCAGAACAATGAGCCAATGTGCCAATGAACCAATAAGCCAATGAACCAAATTTGGCTCATTGGGAATTGGGCAATTGGCTCACACTTGCCCTGGCGGTTACGCAAGTGCCAGGGTTACTCCGAAGGAGAAAACCATGTCTAAGAAGAAAGCAACCCAGAACGACACGGCGACCGCCTGGTTCACGGTCCAGGTGCGCGCCTTGCGCGAAGCTCTCGCGCTCCTGCGCGGCGTCGCGCCCTTGCGCTCGACCCTGCCGGTCTTGAGTCACGTCCTCGTCAAGACGACGACGGACGCGCTCACGCTCGCGGCGACCGACCTGAGCGTGTTCGTCTCGCTCCGCCTGACCGCGCAGGTGGACACGCCCGATCTCGCGCTCGCGCTGCCGGCGCGCACGTTCGGCGATTGGCTGAACGCGCAAGAATTGGCGAACGACGCGGTGTTGGTCGCCCAACTGAACGTGGAAACCGCGACCGCCGAACTGAAAGGCGCGCGTCACACCGCGCACTTCAACGGCATCCCGGCAAACGAATTCCCAACGCCGCCGGACGTCGCGGACAGCCGCACGGTCCATCTTGACGCGGCCACGTTCGCGCACAGCGTTCAACGCGTAACGTTCGCGACCGCGAAGGACGACGTGCGTCCGATACTCACAGGCGTATTCGTGCAAATCGCGGGCTCCACGCTGACGTTCGCTGCCGCGGATGGCTTTCAACTCACCCGCGACGAACTGCGACTCGACGACGACGCAGCGAACGCCCCGCACGACGCGCACGGCGTTGTGCCGGCAGACGCGCTGGAACTGGCGGCGCGGCTCGCCGACCGCGCCGGCGCGGTCGCCTCGGTCGCGCTCACCCTGACCGAGACGCAAGCCCGCTTCCGAATCGCGGAAAACGAGGTCGTGACGACCCTGATCGACGAAGAGTATCCGCAATTCGAGCGGATCATCCCGACCGGTTACGCGACCCACGCCACGCTAGAACTCGCCCCGATCACGGCGGCGCTGAAAGCCGCGGCTCCCCTCAGCGATGACGGTGTGGCGCTCACCTTCGATCTGGAAAAGTTGACGCTCGCCGGCGTCACGCCGGAAACGGGCGACATCAGCGCCCAGGTTTTGCTGCGGACCGCGCAGGGAATCAACGCGCCGTTCAACGTGCGCGTGCAAAGCGTGTTCCTGCGGCGGGTCTGCGCCGCGCTCGGCGATGTGGAGGAACTGGGCTTTGAACTCGGCTCCGATCCTCATCAGCCCGTCGTCCTGTATGCGCCCAGCGCGCCGGCGTGGAAGTACGTCGTCATGCCGCTGGCAAACTAAGCGAAGAAAGAGGAGAGAGGAAAGACTATCTTCTTTCATCTTTTTTCTTTTTCCCAAAGGAGAGAGCCATGGTGTAGAAGACAAATCACAAGCACGGCAGACAATTAAATAATATCCGACGCAGCGCCCAGACACCCGATGCTGATTCGTTCGATGAATCAGCATCGTCGTTTGAGCGTTCGCGATGGCGTGACTACCCTTAGAGACACGCCATCGGAACGACTCGAAACTCCGAACCCTGACATCTCGGACGCTCCCACCGCATCGGGGACGCGTCAATCTGACACCTCGGAGAAATCTGACATCGCGCTGGAACGTTTGAACATTCTAACGTTTCAACGCAAAAAGGAGAGAACCATGCAGAAGAACGTGATGCCGCTCGTCCATCATGACGGGTTGCAGGCGTATGTGTTTGCCTACGCCAACGCTCCCTCGTGGCAGGGAGTCGTCTACCTCTCGCTCGTCGGCTATCGAGCCAGCGTACGTGCGATCTGGGCGGCGCTCGTGGGCGGACAGCTCGTGGACTTGAACGGCGATCAGTGGCTGCGCCGCATCGCGGAGATGCCCTACCGCACCCACGCGGTCGCGCTCCCCGAAAACGGGCTCACCCACTTTACGATGCTGTCCGTACAAGCCACGCGGTTCCTCGAACGCGCACAGCCGTTCTACGTGCTCCGCGAAGAACGCGACGACACCGCGCGGCTCTTGCAACGCTTCGTCGGACTGTTCGATCTCGCGGTCGGCGTGCCCGTGCTGCCGCACTGGGCAGCGGAACTGTGGCGCGCCGGACTGTCGCAGGAGTACCGCTTGATCGAATCGTGCGCGCAAGCCGCCGGCATCGCGGCGTGGAAAGCGGATGCGGACGCGGACGCCTGGCTCGCGCTGATCCAAGCCGGCGTTCAGGACGGGAGGTTCGCATGACCCGCCTCGCCTCTACCGCCAAAGCCGGCTACTATCCCACGCCGGATCGCGTGACTCAGTGGATCGCGCAAAATGTCTTGCCGAGCACGAACGGCGGCAGACTGCTCGATCCGTGCTGCGGCGAAGGCGTCGCGGCTGACCTGGTCGCGCGCACGTGGGGTCTCGACGCGTACGGCATCGAAGTCGATGCGAATCGCGCGAAAGCCGCGAGCCGCGTCTTGAAACGCGTCCTGCACCTGGACTACCAGCTCGCGCGCATCCCGCACGGCGCGTTTCAAGTGCTCTACCTGAATCCGCCCTATTCCGACGGGGCGACCCCCGGCAAACGCATCGAGTACGAGTTCCTCCGCGATGCGACCCGCTGGCTGCAAACGGGAGGGCTGCTCGTCTATCTCGTGCCGCAGCCGCGCGTCGATTCGCGCATGGCAGGTTTCCTGACCACGTGGTACGAGGCGGTCCAGGCGTTCCGCTTTCCCGATCCCGAATTCGCCGCGTTCAAACAAGTGGTGATCTTCGGTATCGCCAAGGCGGACGCGCGCAAGGACGACGCGGCGGCACTCGCGCTCGCGCAAGCGTGTCGTGGGGAATTGCCCATCTTGCCCGAAAGTGGACTGGGTTACGCCATCCCTGCGCCCTCGCCCACCATCCCGCGTGAAAACGCGGGATCTACGACGCGCTTCTACTTTCGCGGGGACCAGATCGATCCCGCCGAGGCGCTCGCCGAGGCGCAAAGGATCGGCGTGCCGACCACGAGCGAGTGGTCGGACTGGCTGAATCCACCCACGAACCAGGAAGCCCGCTTTCAGCCGCTCGTCCCGTTCAAGAAGGGACACTTGGCGTCCGTGATCGCGGCAGGGTTGATGCAAAACCTGCGCCTCGATTCGGGAAAGCAACATCTGCTCGTCAAGGGCTACACCCGCAAGGTGCAGGAAGAAATCCCGACCGACGACGAGAACAAGACGATCCTCCGCGATCGATTTGTGACCGTGGTCGTCGTCCTCGATCTCGTCACCGGTCAAGCGACCCACCTCGCCGAGCCGACCGAGTTCGCCGCGTTCATCGAGCGATGGCGCGACACGCTCACGCAGAAAGTAGTGCAGGACTTTACGCCGCTCTACAACTTCGATCTTGCCGCCGAGGGACAGGCGGTGAACGACGTGCTCGACGGCTTGAGCAAGGGGCGCGTGGTCGCGGGGCGCGCCGAAACTGGGCTCTTTCCCGCGCAGCGGCACACCACCGTGGCGCTGCGCAAGCAACTCCAGCGCGCAAACTTCGCGCTGTGCGTCGGCGAACCGGGCGTCGGCAAGACCACCATCGCCGCCAGCGTCGCGGCGCTCCGGCGTGAAATCGACGGCGATCCGCGTCCAACCCTCGTGCTGTGCCCGCCGCACCTCACGCCCAAATGGAAACGCGAGATCGAGGAGATCATCCCCGGCGCACAAGCCGTCATCCTGAAACGGCTGGGGGACGTGCGCGCGTTCGTCGAGCAGGTGAACGCGCACCCCGAAACGCCGTTCTTCGCGGTCGTCTCGCGCGAGATGGCGAAACTCGGCAGCGGCTGGGAGCCCGCGTATGCCGTGCGAAAGAAATACGAACGCACCCAGCGCATCGTGAACGGTAAGCGCAAAACACAGGTGGAGACAGACACGTTCTTTGCCTGTCCTGACTGTGGGCATCCGGTGGCTGAGGTCGAAGGCGAGGAAGAGTACGCGCTCGTGCGCGACCCCGGCTACTTTGAACGCCGCAAGCGCAAGTGCTTCGCGTGCGGCGCGCCGCTCTACCAGACGAGTGCGCGACGAGGGAGCGTCGATGATGCGCTGCCAGAGGCAGCGCGCCAAGGTCGCTCCCTCGCGACGCCGCGTTTCCCGCTCGCCGAATACATCGCGAAAAAGCTGAACGGCTTCTTTGGCTTGTTCATCGCCGACGAAGCCCATCGTGTGCCACGAAGCGTACATCTGTAATACTCGAGTGAGGTCACCAAGGAGGTGATGCGAGAGACCTCGTAGAGTCAGGAACGTTCCCCAACGCTCCTGGGGTCATTCCGGCAGGCAGAGGACAATTAGCAACAATCT
>DAIDTM010000497.1 GCA_027457205.1 Anaerolineae bacterium
CCGGCGGCAGGGTGGATGCAGTAATCGGTGACGCCGACCACGCGGTCGCCTGCGCCAAACGCGAAGAGCGCGTCCGTCCAACTTGGCACGAGCGAGACGATGCGCCGAGGGGCGCGCGTCGTCTCGAAAACCTTGCCGCGAACATCTCGGATTGACATTGAGACGATTATACTCGATTGGTTGTCCGCGCACAAACTTTCGTACGGATTGACATTGGACTGCAGTGGCGGTATAATGTGAGTGAATTAACGTTCATTCACTGAATGCGTCTAGCCATGCCGAAGATTTCTCCGGTTGCCCGCCGCGCGCTGACCGAACAGCGCAAAACGCAAATCCTCTCTGCCGCCGCCAAGGTGTTCGCCGCTAAAGGTTTTGAGCGCGCGACCATTTCCGATATCGCGCGCGCGGCAGGAGTCGCCGAAGGATCGATCTATAACTATTTCAAGAACAAGCAGGACCTCCTCGTCAGTCTGCCGCGCCAACTCATCGAGCCGACGATCGAAACAACTCGCGCGCGCGTCTCGATGACCTCTTTCGCCGAGCCGCCTCTACCAGAGGAAATCCTCAAGGGCATCGCCGGAAATATCATTTCCATCCTTCAGCAGAACGCGCACGTCATTCGCGCGCTGGTCTCGGCGCTGCCGAACATGAAACAGCCCATGCGCGAAAAGTACTTGCAGCAAGTGATCCTCTATGCGACCGGACTGCTGAAAGAATATTTTCAGCAGGAGATCGATCAGGGAGTCTTTCGCCCGGGGCTGAACACGGAGATTCTGTCCATTTCTTTCGTCGGTATGTTCTTCCCGTTCGTCATCTTTCGCGAAGTGTTGCAGGTCGAGATTGCGTCGGATTTGGATTACGCGCAGTTGATCGGCGAGGTCGTGCCGCTTTTCCTCCACGGGGTGCTGGCTGAATCGTCCGAAAGGAAGACCAAGTGAATCGTCGTCTGTTCGCTATCATGCGAAAGGAATTCATCCACATCCTGCGCGATCCGCGCACTCTCGTGGTGATGCTTGTGATGCCGGTCGTCGAATTGATTCTGCTGGGCTATACCGCAACCACAGACATTCGGCATCTCCACGTAGCGGTGTACGACGCCGATCACACGGCGCAGAGCCGTCAACTCATCGATGCCTACAATGCCTCCGATTACTTCAAGATCAGCAATTACGTTCAGAGCGAAGGCGAAATGGCGACGCTCCTGGATCGCGGCGACATCCGCGCGGGACTCGTCATTCCCGCGGGCTATGGAGACAATTTGGTTAAAGGCGCGACGGCGCAGGTCGCATTTGTGATCGACGGTTCTGATCCTTCAGTCGCCACCACGGCTTTCGCCGCGTCGCAATCTGTGGGACAGGCGCTCAATACCCAGATCATCCAGCAGCGTTTGGGCATCGATGTTACGAGTCTTGGCGGCGTGGACGTGCGCCCGCGCGTCTGGTACAACCCCGACTTGCGCTCGGCGAACTATATGATTCCCGCGCTGATCGGTCTCATCCTGCAATTCCTGACGATTCTGTTCACCGCGCAGACCATCGTGCGCGAGCGCGAGCAGGGCACGATTGAGCAATTGGTCGTGACGCCGATCAAAGCGTGGGAGCTGGTCGTCGGCAAGCTCATTCCGTACGTCGTCATCGCCTTCTTCGACCTCGCCGAAGTTCTTGTCATCGGCGTGTTATGGTTCGACGTGCCGATGCACGGCAGTCTCGTGCTGCTCGCGGGCGAATCGCTGCTCTTCCTGCTAACCACGCTGGGGCTGGGCTTGTTCATTTCGAGCAGCGCCAAGACCCAGCAAGAAGCGTTCTTGCTCGCGATGATGATCAATCTGCCCGGCATTTTCCTGTCAGGTTTTTTCTTTCCATTGGAAGCGATGCCGCCGGCTTTCCAAGCGCTGTCGTATCTGATCCCCCTCCGTTATATGCTCATCATTTTGCGCAGTATCGTGGTGAAAGGCGTTGGGCTGGATGCGTTCAGGGATCAAACCCTCGCGCTCGTGATTTTCGCCATCGTCATCATGACTGCTGCGTCGCTGCGGTTTAAGAAGAGTTTGGAATAGACGAAGGACGGACGACGGGAGACGGGAGACGGAATCAGAACATTCCGTCAGCGGTCTTCCGTCTTCGGTCAAACGATGATCATAATCTCAAACCTCACCAAGAAATTCGATACGACCGTGGCGGTGCGCGATCTCTCGCTCGAGGTGGCCGATGGCGAAGTCTTTGGGTTGATCGGTCCCGACGGCGCGGGCAAGACGACGACGCTGCGCGTGATTTCGACTGCGATGGTCCCCACCGCCGGCAGCGTGCAAGTCGGCGGCAACGATGTGACGCGCGCGCCTGAAGCGGTCAAAGAGATGATCGGCTATATGCCGCAGCGGTTCGCGCTCTACCCCGACTTGACCGTGACCGAGAACTTGAATTTCTTTGCTGATGTCTTTGGCTCGCCGCGCGAGCAGCGCGCCGAGTTGATCGAGCGATTGCTGGGATTCGCGCGGTTGACCGATTTCCAGGCGCGCCTCGCGCGCAATCTCTCCGGCGGAATGCAAAAGAAGCTCGCGCTCGCCGCGACGCTGATGCACCGCCCGCGCGTGCTGTTACTCGATGAGCCAACGACCGGCGTCGATCCGGTGAGCCGCCGCGAGTTCTGGGACTTGTTGACCGAGGTGCATTTGCAGGGCGTGACGATCGTCATCACCACGCCGTACCTCGACGAAGCGGAGCGCTGCACGCGCGTCGGTTTGATGTACCGCGGCGAGTTGATCGCGTGCGATACGCCGGGTAAGTTGCGCGCAGACATCGGCGCGGTCGTGCTGGAGGCGCAATCCGATCGCGCGCTTGCCGCGCGCCGCGCCATCGAAACGAGCGAGGGCGTGCTCGTGGTCTCGACGCACGGCGATCTGCTGCGATTGGTCGTCGACCGCGCGGAGCGGCAGTTGGCGCTGGAAGCGGCGTGGCGCGCCGCCGGCATCGAGGCGCGAAATGTGCGCGTCGTTGCGCCGCGACTGGAAGACGCGTTTGTTTTGATGTTGACCGCTTCGCGAGACGGAGAACGGAAGAGGGAAATTCCGTCGTCAGTCATCCGTCCTCCGTCTTCCGTCCAGAAATAGCTTATGGATTTGAACTCGGTCTCACTCTTCACCAAGAACCTGACCAAACATTTCGACCACTTTACCGCGGTGGACGATGTGTCGTTCGTCGTTCATCGCGGCGAGATTTTCGGCTTGCTGGGTCCGAATGGCGCGGGCAAGACCACGACGATTCGGATGCTGCTGGGGCTGCTCGCGCCAACCTCCGGCGTAGGCGCAGTGCTCGGCTACGACATCGTCAAGCAAGCGGAAGAGATTCGTTCGCGCGTCGGATACGTCTCGCAAAAATTTAGTCTGTATTCCGATCTGACGGTCGCGGAGAATTTCAATTTCTACGGCGGCGTTTACGGCATCGCGCGGCAACTGCTGGCGGCGCGCCGCGATGAGATTTTGCGGACGGTGGGATTGGACGGACAGGACAATGTGCGCGTGTCGAATCTCGCCGGCGGCTCGCGGCAGCGGCTCGCGCTCGCGTGCGCGCTTGCGCATCAGCCCGAATTTCTCTTTCTCGATGAGCCGACCGCCGGCGTCGATCCGATTTCGCGCCGCGCGCTGTGGGACTTGGTGTACGATTTGGCGGAGCGTGGCACGAGCATCCTCGTCACGACGCATTACATGGACGAGGCGGAGAACTGCCATCGCCTGGCGTTCGTGTACCAGGGCAAGATCGTCGCGGAGGGCACGCCGCACGCGGTGAAGGAAGAACAGATGCGCGCGCAAGTCGTCGAAATCGATTGCGACAACATCGATGCCGCGCTGCCCGCGCTGCGCGACGCGAAACTCTTCGACGAAATCGCGCTGTACGGTTCGCTGATCCACGCGATCGGGGAGAACGCGGCAGCGAATATCGCGCCCGCGCGAGACTTGCTGCGGGCGCACGGCGTCGCCGTCAAGAGCGCAGAAGCGATCCTCCCGTCGCTCGAAGATGTCTTTATCGCGCGGCTCCGTCGCGCGGACAATTCGCGTTGAATTTGAAATCTGCGGTGGGGAGTAGAGAATGCAGAATCGGAAAAGACTCATTCCAGTGGTCGTGATCCTTGTGGTGGTCATTGGCGGATATGTGCTGTATTCGAACGGTTTCCTGCCGTTTGCCGCGCCTGCGAACACGAATACGGTTTCGGGTTTTATCGAAGGTGACGAGATTTCGATTGCTCCCGAAATCGGCGGACGGATCGCCGGGACGACCGTCGACGAGGGCAGCCGCGTGACCGCCGGTCAGACGCTCGTGCAGCTCGACCATACGATGCTGGACGCGCAGATCGCGCAGGCGCAAGCCGCGGTCGCCACCGCTCAGGCGCAGCTTACGCAACTCCAAAACGGCGCGCGCGCGTCCGATGTAGCGGCGGCGCACGCCGCGCTGGCTGCTGCACAGCAGAACAACGACAAGGTGCGCGCAGGACCGACGGCAGATCAGCTCGCGCAGTTGAAAGCGCAGATGGACAGCGCGCAAGCCGCGGTCGCGCAGGCGCAAGCCGCCTACGATCGCATCGGCGGCGAAGGCAATCCCTACATCGCGATGGCGCCGCAAGCGCTGGCGCTGCAGCAGGCGACGAACGCTTACCGCGCCGCCGCCGCGGCGTTCAACGACGCGCTCACGCATCCGACGGCATCGGAACTTGCCGCCGCGCAATCTCAGGTGCAGCAGGCGCAAGCCGCGCTCGACCGGCTGACGCCGACGCCGGACAGTATCGCGGTGGCGGAGGACCAGGTCAAGCAAGCGCAAGCTGCGCTCCTAGTCCTGCAAACGCAATTGGCAAAGATGACCTTGACGAGTCCGGTCAATGGCATCGTGTCGCGCCGCGCGCTGCATGTCGGCGAAATCGCCGCGCCCAACGCGACGGTGCTGACCGTCACCAACCTCGATACGGTCACGCTGACGATCTACGTGCCGGAGACGCAGATCGGTCAGATCAAGATTGGTGAAACGATTCCGGTGACAGTGGACTCGTTTCCCGGCAAGACGTTCACGGGCAAGGTGATTTTCATCAACACGCAAGCCGAGTTCACGCCGCGCAACGTGCAGACGAAATCCGAACGCGTGAACACGGTATTCGCGGTAAAATTGCAGTTGGCGAATCCAGATTTCGATTTGAAGCCGGGAATGCCGGCGGACGCGACGCTCCAGTAGAAACGGCGGATCGCGGAAGCGTCGTTCGCCGCGGCGTTGCTTGGAGGTTCGCGATGGATCTGTTTTCACGCAGCGAAATAAATCCGGACACGATGGAAAAATTTGAACGCGGTTTTGGGTGGCAGTACGGCTTGACCCTGGGAATCGGCTTGGTTTTGACCGGGTGGGGCGTGAGCGCGTGGCGATTGACGACCGCCTCTGCCGATCTTGCCTGGGTTGAGGTTGCCATCGCCATCGTCGCGCTCCTTCCGCTTACTGCGCTCGCCTGCTGGCTGGCGGCGCGCGTGCGTCAACGGTTCCTGCTCCAATGGCTCGTCTGGATCGGCTGGAGCGTCGTCGCCGGGTTTATCGTAGGACATGCGCCGTTTGAACTGACGAGCGCGGTCGCCGGGTTGATCGATCCGGCAGTGCGGGGATGGAGCGTATTCCCGTTCACGTCCGAGGGCCAATTCATGACCGGCGTGGCGATATTCTTGGGCGTGCTGGCAGCGTTTCCCGCGGCGCTGCTTCAGGTGTTCTCGACCGATTGGGCGTGGGAGCGGACCGATTCCAACGGCGGTATGACGATGAGCGCGACCGCGATGCTTGTCGCGGCGCTGTTGATCGGACTGGGATTGGGCGCGGTGGACGATTATATGGTCAACGCGCCGCTGGATGAGCCGCTGTTGGAGACGAATCGAGTTGTCCAGACTGCGTTGAGCACGCCGCCGGACCTCGATACGACCAAAATGTCGACCGCGGAAATGTTGGAGTATATGGCGGGGATGCCGTGGCGCGGCAAATTATCGGAACGATTTACAGAGTACCTGGCGGACTTTGATCCCAATTCCTATCAGCAAGCGGTGGTCGACCTGGCGTTTGGCGATGGTTTCATTTTGCGCTGCCAGACGACCCAGTACGGCAAATATGTGGTGGGCTGTTACGATTTGACTGCCGAGTATCGCCGCTTGCTGCCGCAGTTTCTCCAAACCGGGAACGTCGCCTGTCAGAATTGCACCGCCCGCGCCACGCCCATGGCGTCGAGTTGGCAGTTGCAGCATCGCGGTCAGTTCGGCGAACCAACGCAAGTTTTAGTCACGCACCACGCCGGGCGAATCGTCGTCGTGCGCGCGGATTACGGCGCGGGCGTTCACGCGGAATGTTATTTCGTCGGCGCGAGTCCGGTCGTGATCCAGCAGTGCAAGTGACTTTATCCGACGAGCAACCCGCCCTCTGCCAACTCGATCACGTCGGCGCGCGTCACGCGCTCGCCCGCGACGAGCCGAGGCAAAATTAGATCGCACACATTCGTCTCGCGTGATTTGATGCACCCCGGCGCGCCGAGGATCGGCAGCGCGCCGCGATAGGCGAGCAGCAGCAAGTTCCCCGGCTCGACCGGCGCGCCGTACAATTCAATGGCGCCGCCGGCGGCGCGAATGCCGCGCGGCGTAATGTCGTCCGCGTCCATCACCGAAGTCTCGCCCGCAAGCACGATCATTTGCGCGCCCGCGCGCGCGGCTTGATCGATCGCCGCTGCAATCGCGCGCTCGTCCTCCGCAACGTAATTCTCCGTGATGACTTTTGCGCCCAGTTCTTCGATGCGCGCGCGGATCGGCGGTGTATACGTCTCTTGCACCTTGGTCTTGCCGTTCTCGCTCCCCGTCAGAATGATCGCCGCCTTTTGATTTTGCGCCGGCGCGATGCTCAGTGCCGCGCCTGACTCGCGCGCCACGTCCTCTGCCGCGCGGAGCGTCGCTTCCGGCAGCGCCAGCCCAATCGTCTTGAGCGTCGCGATCATTTTCTTGGGCGCGACGGCGGCATAGCGCGGGATCGTCGCGAGCGTAACGCCGTTCAGCGCGTTCAAACTCCGCAACGTTCTAGCATTCACACGCAAAAAGCCGCGTCGCGTCGCGTAGAAATTCACGCGCCCGCCGCTCGGCTTGCTCTGTTCGATGTCGTCGCCGGCGACCGCGCGCGCCAGCCGCGCCTCCGCGTCGTCCTCGCGCACGTCGTCGGGACCAAGGATGGCGGCGTAGACGGTTTCCTTGCCCAGTGCGCGAAGTTGTTCAACGTCGCTGGCGCGGACGACGTGCCCTTTGGAAAACGCCTTGTGACCATCTTCGCCCATGACGTTGTGGACGAGGACCGCGCCGATGGATTGGTCGAGTGAAATATTTTTGAGTTGCATGAGAAAGAACCTCTTAGTCTTTGTCCAAAAATAAGTTGGTCAATTTCAATTCGGCTTGCGATGTGGGTAAATGGTGTAGTTCCATTGCGGAAAAATTTTGTGATAGCGTATGCGTAAACGGGCAATTTCTTCCGGGGTCGCCTTGACGCGAGTTGG
>DAIDTM010000498.1 GCA_027457205.1 Anaerolineae bacterium
GCTGGCACGATAGCGTTGTTGTTGCCGGAAACGAAGACGACGCGCTACGAAACGGCAGACCGGCCGGACTTTGAAGCCAAGTTCCAGGCGCTCTGCCCGACCTGCAAGATCATCTACAGCAATGCGAATCAAGATGCGACGACGCAAGCCAATCAGGTGGATGCGGCGTTGACGAACGGTGCCAAAGTTCTCGTGCTTGACCCAGTGGACTCGGCGGCGGCGGCGGCGCTGGCAGACAAAGCGAAAGCGCAAGGCGTGCCGGTGATTGCCTACGACCGCTTGATTCTCAACTCGACGGGTGTGAACTATTACATCTCGTTCGACAACGTCAAGGTGGGTCAACTGCAAGCGCAGAGTCTGGTGGATGCGTTGAACAAAGCGGGCAAGACCAACCCGACGATCGTGATGATCAACGGTTCGCCGACGGACAACAATGCCAAGTTGTTCAAGCAAGGTGCGCACAGCGTGTTCGATCCGCTGGTAGCGGCGGGCAAGTTGACGATTGCGAAAGAGTATGACACGCCGGACTGGAGTCCCGATCAAGCGCAGAACGAAATGCAGCAAGCCCTGACGGCGCTGGGGAACAAGGTCGATGGGGTGTATGCGGCGAATGACGGGACGGCAGGTGGAGCGATTGCGGCGATGAAGGCGGCGGGTTTGACGCCGTTGCCGCCCATCACGGGTCAGGATGCGCAGTTGGATGCGATTCAGCGGATTCTGGCGGGTCAGCAATACATGACGGTGTACAAAGCGATCAAGCCGGAAGCGGAAGCGGCGGCGACGTTGGCGTATGACTTGCTGACGAAGACGACGGTGCCGGCGAACATGGTGACGGGTACGACGAACAACAGCAAGATGGATGTGCCGTCGGTGCTGTTGACGCCTATCGCAGTGACCAAGGACAACGTCAAGACCACTGTGGTGGCGGATGGTTTCTGGAAAGCCACGGACATCTGCACTGCGGACTATGCTGCTGCCTGTACTGCAGCCGGAGTCAAGTAAGAGGATAATCTAGCATCAAGAACGAAAGGAGCAGCCGCGACGCGCGCCGCGGCTGCTCCTCAACTTGCGAAGGTGATTTTCATAACTCCGGAGTGTTATTGCTTCGCTTGCAGTGACGCAGCCACAATCACCCGAATTTGCGCTGTGGCGCAATTGAAGTAAAATCAAGATCGGTGATGGAAAACGAAAAGAGCAATCGCCGTGTCCTGCGGTTGCTCTTCACCAATGGAGGTGAATTTTGAGCGCAACGGAACGCAAACCCATTCTGGAAATGCACGGCATCAGCAAACGCTTCGGCGCGGTGCAAGCTCTCTCCGATGTGGACTTTGAAGTCTACCTGGGCGAAGTCCTCGGCTTGGTAGGCGACAATGGCGCCGGCAAATCCACCCTGATCAAAATAATCTCCGGCGCGTACCACGCGGATGCAGGGCATTACCTTTTCGATGGACGCGAAGTTGCCGTGAACAGTCCCCGCGACGCGACGGCGTTGGGCATCGAGACCGTCTATCAAGACCTCGCCCTCTGCGATAACCTCGACGTGGTGGCGAACCTGTATCTCGGTCGAGAACGGACGCGCACCCTCATCCCAGGTCTCGTCAAAATCATCGAAGAGATTCCGATGGAGCAGGAAGCCAACCGCATCGTCAGCGAACTGCACATTCGCATTCCATCGATCCGCTCTCAGGTCGCCTCGCTCTCCGGCGGTCAGCGGCAGTCGGCTGCCGTGTCGCGCGCGGTGATGTGGAATTCCAAAGTCGTCTTGCTGGACGAACCGACCGCCGCGCTCGGCGTGGAGCAAACGCATCAGGTCAAGGAACTCATCCGCCGGCTGCGCGATCGAGGTCTGGGAGTGGTCGTGATTAGTCACAACCTCGCGGATGTTTTCGATGTGTGCGACCGGATCATCGTGCTGCGATTAGGCAAGCGCGGGGCAACGTTCCAGACGAATACGACCAATGCCGAACAAGTCGTCGCCGCAATCACCGGCGCTGAATTTGGCGTAACGGACAATGGCAAGGACAAGACCCCGGATAACGCCAGTCATTCCGATCGATGAAGGAATCTTAAAATGAAAAGCGTAGAACAAACCGCTCCCCGATCGGTTGAAGCGGGTGAGAAAACAGACGCCGTCAGCAGTCTTCGGTCGTCCCTGTCCCTCGTCGATATTGGCTCGCTGCCGGTGATTTTAGGTTTGATCGTTATTGCCATCATCTTTCAAATCGCCAATCCCAATTTCCTTAGCCCGCTCAATCTGACCAACCTGATGGTACAAATTTCGGCGGTAGGCACGATGTCGGTGGGGATTGTGCTGGTGCTCTTGATCGGAGAAATCGATCTTTCCGTCGGCGCGGTTAGCGGCTTTTGCGCGAGCATTATGGCGGTCTTGTCCGTCAAGAATAATGTGCCTACGCCCTTGGCGATTGGCGCGGGCGTTCTGACCGGCGCTGCTATCGGTCTTTTGCAAGGTTTTTGGTTCGCCAAACTGCACGTTCCATCGTTCGTGGTGACGTTGGCGGGATTCCTGGGATGGCAAGGCGCGTTGCTCTACGCGCTCGGCAGCACAGGCACGATCAATCTTAACGACGCGCTGATCGTCGGACTGGCGAATTATCGCTTGCCGGTGTGGCTGGGCTGGCTGCTCGGCATTCTCTTTGTGGGTCTGTATGCGTTCGGCATTGTTCAAAACCGCCGCCAACGCGCGCACGCCAACATGCACGTCGACTCGCTGACCATGATGATCGGGCGCGTCGCGCTGATGGCAGTGGGCGTGCTTGCCGCGATTGCCCTGATGAGCGTGAATCGAAGTTTTACCGATGTGCCGATCCAGGGCGTTCCTTCGGCAGTGCTTATCTTTATCGGATTCATTGTGGTTTTTGATTTCATCACCAAGCGGACGCAGTTCGGTCGCTACGTCTTCGCCGTGGGCGGCAACGCCGACGCCGCTCGGCGCGCCGGCATCAACGTCGAGCGAATCCGAATCGTCGTTTTCGTGCTGGGTTCGACGCTGGCGGCGTGCGGAGGCATCCTGGCTGGCTCGCGCTTGCTGGCGGTGAATCAATCGTCCGGCAGCGGCGACATTCTGCTCAACTCCATCGCCGCGGCGGTCATCGGCGGAACAAGCTTGTTCGGCGGACGCGGCAGCACGTGGGCGGCGCTTTTGGGCGCGTTGGTCATCGGCTCGATTTCGAATGGCATGGACCTGCTGGCGCTCTCTTCGTCGATCAAGTTTATGGTGACCGGCGCGGTGCTGCTGCTCGCCGTCACGCTCGACGCGTACGCGCGCTCGCGGCGTGAGGCAAGCGGTCGCTCGTGACCTGTGAAATCGTGTCGCGAAATCAAAAACCGCCGGGCAATCGCCGCGGCGGTTTTTGATTTCGCGATCTTGAGTTGTTAGTAACAGGTCGGCGGCGCAGACAGCGCGATCAACGGAAAATAGTAGGTGTAGGGACCCGACCCACCAGTCGGACCGGTCGCTAGTTGGAAAGAGCCAATGCGTGTCTGCCATCCGCCGCCCGTTGTAGCGTAGTACTCGTTCGTGTACCAAAAAGTCAGATCGTCAACCGGGTCGATCGTCATTGCCGAATAGTCGCCCCAGCGGTTGGAGCCGTAGAGTTGTGCGCCTGTACCTTCGATGAGCGATGTTTCCGCAAAACAAAGTTGCCCCAGTGGATCGCTGACTAACCGTCCGGCATAGCGAATAGCGGGATACATACTTGCGCTCGAAACGCTGTACCCCAGCGCCATATCACCGTTCTTGTCCACCGCCAAACTGCCCATCCAGCGATAGTTTGAATCGGGCTGAAAAGTTCCTTGTTGATAAACGTAGGGCGAACCGTTCGGATTGCGAATCTCGTACCAACGAATGCCTGTAGGATACCCAGTGTTGCTGCTCGCGGCGATGGTGTGATTTACCCAGAGCGATTCTATACCGCTGATATTGCGATACTGCAACTGCATCATCAACCGGTCGCCCAGCGAGTCAACTGATTGCCCGTTCAGTTCTGGCACGCATGCTGAAATGTTAGCCACATTACAAGGCATCGTAAAACTTGCCACGGTCAGGTCCTGGGGACCGGTAAAGTTGAATGTAGACGTGCTCCAATTCGCTTGAAACTTCCAAAGATGAAACGTATTCGTGTTTTGATCGATGGAGCCGAAAAACGCCGGTTCGCCGGAAGGCGGCGGGGTACTGCCGCGCAGGTTACCGGGCAACAGTCCGGCATAATTAGAAGATACATCGAAATAAACAGCATGCAAGCTAGCGCCGCTGAGCATGTCGCTTCGATTCAGCGCCCAGACGCGCGCGCCTTGAGAATAGTTGCTTGAATTGAACAGATTAGCCGACATATAGTATCCGTCCGACCACACGCCGAACTTAGGATAGTCCGGAAAGAGCGAGTTGCCCGATAGCATGGCGTAGAGGTACCATCC
Source organism: Anaerolineae bacterium (assembly GCA_027457205.1). GTDB lineage: Bacteria > Chloroflexota > Anaerolineae > UBA4142 > UBA4142 > DAIDTM01. The sequence continues at coordinate 4,435 of DAIDTM010000498.1, forward strand.
ACCGGAAACGGGATTCCCTGTTTTCGAAAAGGCAATGCACTCGTAAAACGGTCCATTTGAATTCGACCACGCAAAGTCAGCCACAAGCCAGCGGTCGACGGTTGCATCGTAGAGCGCGATCGGATCGCCATAGTTGCTATTGTCGCAGGGAGTCCCGGTTCCACCGTTGCTGCTGAAGAGACTATCGAAGGAAAACGATGCCTGCAACGTACCGGTCTTGCTGTATATGCCGATTGCAATATTGACGGCTTGAATATAATTGTTTGGTCCCACATCGCCGTTTGTGTCCGGTGGATACCAGCCATCAAACGAAAGCCCGGCAAAATTCTGGAGCGGCGTTGGCGACTGGCGCGTTCCCATCTGCGTTTGCCGCACCGAATCGAGCGTTGTGCTCGGCGCGGGCGCATTTGCCGCGTGCAGATGCAAGACTGGCGGCGCTTCGCGGCTCTGCGCCGGTTGTCGCGGTTTCGGTAGCTGGCGCACATCGCCGTCAAATGACGACGCGGGAATGGGCGCGCCGATAAAAGGTCCTTGGACGCCGGGGCTGGGAGGCGCGGCGGCAGCAATCGACGCACGGTGGGACGGGGGCTGCGCCTGAGCCGCGACCGGGCGCGCGCCGTCTGGCAGAACGAACACCAGCAGTCCTACCACGGTCAAAGCGATGAGACAGAATTTGCGGACCTGCATCTTGCACCTTCACTTCGGTCGCCTGTTTGAGGCGACCACACACTAGCAGTATACGCAAATTTGGAATTGACGCAATCAGAAAAAGGTATCCGCGATCCCAGACCGGAGTACAGGCGACCTCCCGCAGGTTCTGAAATCTGGGGAGGTCGCTGGATTGCTATTCGGTAGGATATTCTTCGAGGAAGCGTTTGAGTTTTTGCATGAACTGATCGCCAATCGCGCCGTCGAGAAGGCGATGGTCGATCGTGATCGACAAATAGATCATCGGGCGAATCGCGATCGCGTCGTTGATTACGACCGCGCGTTTTTGGATGGTGCCGACGCCGAGGATGGCGGACTGCGGTTGGTTGATGACGGGCATTCCGAAGAGCGAGCCGAAGATGCCATAGTTGGTGATCGTGAACGTTCCGCCCTGAACCTCGTCCGGCGTCAATCGTTTTTCGCGCGCGCGCGTCGCCAGGTCGTTGACCGCGCGCGCGATGCCGAGCAAACTCTTATCGTCCGCGTGTTTGATGACCGGGACGATCAACCCATCCGCCAGCGCCACCGCGATGCCGATGTTGATGTCGCGCTTCATCGCGATGCCCTGGTCGGTATACGATGCGTTGACGATGGGCCACGCTTTGAGCGCGGCGACGGCGGCTTGGACGAAGAACGCGGTGTATGTGAGTTTGACGCCCTGCTTAGCAAACTCGGCTTCGTGCGTTTTTTGGTACGCCATCACGCGGCTCATATCTGCTTCGTGCACGCTGGAGACGTGCGGCGCGACGGCTTTCGAGCGTACCATGTGCTCCGCAATCGCTTTTCGCATTGGAGACAGCGGGACGATTTCTGTTCTCCCCTCCACTGTCGAAGACGGGGGAGGAGCAGAGGGTGAGGGTACAGCGGGTTTTCCAAAAACTTCTTCCGTCGGGCGGAAGAGTTCGCCGGTGCCGGGCTGCTCCCACGCCGGCAGTTCTACGGGCGCGGTACCGCGGCGCGCAACGAATGTTTAGATGTTTTTTTTCGATATGCGCCCGCCTTCGCCGGTTCCTTTGATC
>DAIDTM010000499.1 GCA_027457205.1 Anaerolineae bacterium
TCAACCCGCGGTCGACGTGGTTCTGTTCCTCGTCCGCGTAACCGCCATGACAACCCGGCTGCCCGCACGACTGCGCCGCGACGCTGAGGTCGGACGGATTGCGCCCGCCGCGCATCGCCGCGTGCGCGCGGTCGGCGTCCAGCGTGAGCGGATCGCCGCCGTGACAAACGACGCACCCAAACGTTTGCGCGGGATGCGACGCGCTGATGTCTTCGATGCCGACGTGACACGTGACGCACAGTTCGGGCTTGCCGGTCTTGGTCGGCGTCAACACGCGGATGCCGATAGGAATTGGCGTCACGTCCGGCTCGGCGTTGTAACGCGCCTGCCACGTTTGCCACGTTGGATGATCCGCCTGCCAGAGCATCGCGAACACCGCAAGCAACAGCGCGAGTCCTGCGACGAAAATCCATTTCGCTTTCGTCATCGCAGCGCCTCGCGCACGCTCAACGCGATGAGCACGACGGCTATCACGGCGAGCAGTACCTGCGGCTTCCAGCGCTCGCGCGCGAACCAGACCGCGCGTCCATTGCCGCCGCGCCGGTCGATAAACGGAATCAGCGCAAGCGCCACGAGGACGACGAGCGGCGCGACGATGCCAGCCCAGAGCGGCGGAATGACGCGCAGCAAATCCTGCACCCACAGAAAGATCCACGGCGCGCGGACTGCCGCGACGCCGGCATCCGGATTGGCGGCAGGTCCAATCGGGATGGGCGCGATGACCGAAAGGAGAACGAGCGCGGCGGCGACGAGCGCGGCGGCGATGAATTCGCGCGAGAAGAGTTCATCGCGCGAGATGAACACGCGCGTCTCGCTCTCCTTGAGCACCGGGCGCGAAATGCCGCCGTCTTTACGCAATCGCCACAAATGATAAATGATGCCGAAGACGCCGATCAGAGTCAAGCCGAAAATGTGCCAGCCGTAGAATCGCAGGAGCGCCGCCGCGCCGATTTGCGTGTCGCCAACCAGCGCGCGGTAGAGCGTCTCGCCCCACACGGGAATTTCGCGGAATAGGTTCGTGCCGACGAGCAGCGCCCAGTATGCGCCGTCGTCCCAGCGCAGGACAAAGCCGGTGAAATTCCAAATGAGCGTGACGACGAGCAACCCCAAGCCGATGAGCCAGTTCAATTCGCGTGGAGGGCGATAGCCGCCGGTGAAGACGATGCGCGCCAGGTGCAGCGTCACGGCAATGACCATCAACTGCGCGCCCCAATAGTGCAGCGCGCGAATCACCGCGCCGAACGTGACCACGTCGTTGATAAAAACGACGGAGGCGTGCGCGGCGTCAGGCGTGGGAACGTAGTAGAAGGTGAGGGCGAGACCGGTGAGCAGGGTGACCAGCGTGGCAAAAACGGCGATGCCGCCGAGACCGAACGTATAGGAAAGCCGCGCGCCGCTCGCGGGAATTTTTGCCGGGTGCAGCGCGTAGATCAGACTTTTTTCTTTACGCCAGAATTTCATTCACTACTCGTCCGGCACGTACTTTTTGCCGGACCTCCCTTCAGGCGGGACGGACGATATTAGCAGGTCGCGCAATTACATTTTTGCTTGACCCAGAGGCACACGACGAACATCAGCGCCATTGGCGCGACCACGCGCACGACGAACATTCCGAGAACCGTCCCAAGACTCAGAAGCAACTGCGCGAACATGGGTGCCTCCTTCTCTGCGATGAACGATATGGACGCGGCTCAACACCCGCTCGACGGGTCCGCGCCGCGGCGCACCCAGTCGAGCAGACGCTGCAAAATAGCATCGGGAATATTCTGCGCGCTGTGCGCCGGGATTTGATCGGCGGACTGGCGCATCACGGCGCGCTCGCGCTCGAACGGATACGATTCGCCGGCGAGCATCGGTCCCTTGGCGCTGCCCTGCGCGAACGCGCCATGGCATTGATTGCAGCCGGACTGGGTCCACAACTGAATCCCCAGTACCTGCCCGGTCGGCAGCGGCGCGGGCGTACTCACTGCGGTCGCTTTCGCCGGCGCAGACGAGAGCGTGTGCAGCCAGAGATAAATGGAATACGCGTCCGTATCGTTCAAGTCAGACACGCGAAACGCCGGCATCGGCAGCACCGCGTTTCGCGTTTTACCCAGGAATTGATCGAACGACAGCGCGGTATCCGCCAGCGCGCCACCCATCCCGCCGAGCGCCGTCGGTCCATGGCACGCGGCGCACTGCTTGTCACGCCACAGGTTCGCGCCCTGCGTCACATCGCCAACGAGAACGCCGGACGACGAAACCGCCTGCGCGGTAGGATACTCGGGCGCGGGCACGCGGCGGTCGCACGCGGCGAGCGCGAGAGTCGAGAGGAACAATAGAAAAACGATGCGTGTCATCGCGCCACCACCGGTAAAAAGTGCGATACCTGCCCCGCATAGACGAAGACAAAGCGCAGGACGAATCCGCCCACCAGCACGAGCACACCCGATGCCGCGCTCAGCGCGAGACTGTAGCGCGTCGCGCCCTCCCTCAGGACCACCGGGAACAATTCGTACCCTTCAATCGCCAGCGGCAGCAGGATGCCGAGCAAAATCACGCCGATCCAAAACCACAGCGTGAACTCACCGCCCAGGATCAACTCGATCGACGACGCCGAACTCCACGTCGAGAGCGCGTGATGGAGCAGGAACGGAATCAGCATAAAGACTTCCAAGATGATGAGCACCAGATCCGTCGAGACGAGCAGGCGGCGCTCTTCTTCAAAGCCGGTTTCGTGCCGCGTGCCCAGCAGCGCGGTGATGAGCAGCACCGTTGCTGTGCCGGACGACATCGCCGAGAAGAGGAACAACTGCGCGAGCATCGGCGTGTTCCAGAACGGCCGCGACGGGACCGCGCCGAGCAGGATGCCGGTGTAGACGCCAATGCCCAGCGACAGCGGGAATCCCAGCGCGGCAAGGATCGCGCGCGCGCGACGAATCGTCTGCGGCGTCAGTGGCGTCCAGCGCGTGAAATGCGGCAGGGCGCGCGGGTGCGTCGGCACGCGCAGCAGGTTATTCAGCGGCGCGGGTAGCCACAGCGCGGCATAGACCAGACTCAGCACGACGAATCCCGTCAGCAGCCACGAGCCGATTGACATTGGCGAGGCGTACTGCACGACCATAAACAAATGCCAGAACGCCAGCGGACGTCCCAGGTCGAGCACCAGCAAGCCGACGCCGACCATCACGGGCCACGGCGCGATCAGCGCGCCGATGCGCGCGACGCGGCGAAAGTGCGGTCCGCCGATGTACGTCGCGAAACTTGAAATCGCAAACGCGCCTGCGCTCACGCCGGCGAGGAAGAGATAGTTGACGACCAGTATGCCCCATTCAGGATTTTCCATATTCGCTCCAGACGACGTGCTATGAGATGTAGAAAATCTTCGGCTCTGTGCCGGCTTCTTCGTAGATGACCGTGTGCTCGTTGGTGGCTAGCAGTTTCGACACCTCGCTGTTGGGATCGTTCAGATCGCCATAATGCCGCGCGCCGCCAACGCACGTCTCGACGCACGCGGGCGGCTGCCCCACGTCCAACCGATGCGCGCACATCGTGCACTTGTCCACGACACCGCGCGTCTCGTCGAAATAGCGCGCGTCGTACGGACACGCCTGCATGCAATAGCGGCAGCCGATGCACTTGTCATAGTCGATGAGTACCAAGCCGTCCTCGCGCTGATACGTCGCGCCGGTGGGACAGACGCGCAGACACGGCGGATTCTCGCAGTGCATACAGTTGCCCGGCTCAAAGCGCAAACCGAGCGTGGGAAAGGTGCCGGTGGGTCCCACGTGCCCTACCCAATTGCGATGCTTGCCGAGCGGCACTTGGTTTTCGATTTCGCACGCGACCATACACGCCTTGCAGTCAATGCAACGCTTGGTTTCGATAGCCATGCCCCAGCGTCTTGTATTTTCTGGCGCCATAAAATATGCCTCTATGCCTTGTAAACTTTCACGAACGTCTGCGACAACGCCTGCCCACCGCTCGCCGGATCGGCGAAGGTGAGATGCAGCTCGGAATCGCTGACGCCTTGGTCGTACGATGTGCGCGTCCCTTTCGACAAGTGTCCAAAGCCCGGCGTCATATACACACAATCGGGGCGAATGCCTTCGGTCACCGACGCGGGGAGTTTTACTTTGCCGATAGGACTCTCCACCCAGACCGCGTCGCCGTTGCGGATGCCGCGCGCGGCGGCGGCTTGCGTGTGAATCCACACCGCATTCGTCGGAAACAACTCGTGCAGTAGTTTGTTGTTCTGCGTCGCAAACTGCGTGTGCTGCGCGACCTTGCCGGTCAAAAGATAGAACTGATCGGCGGGCGGCGCGGGCGGCTCTTGCCACGTAGGCACGGCAGGAAAGTTCGACTTGGCGAGCGACGACGACGACAATTCGATTTTGCCGCTCGGCGTATCGAACTTGAGGTCGCCGTTCGTGTTCCCTGTGGCGGGCGGACGATAGAATCCCTTCGACTTGACTTCATCCAGCGTAACGCCGAACGGTTGAAGTTGTTGCTGCAGGTAATCCTCGTCGTCCTTGTACGCAAAATAATCTGCCAAACCCAGCCGCGTGCCCAGCTCCTTGAAAATCCACAACGCCGATTTGCTCTCGCCCAGCGGATCGACCGCGGGCTGGCGGAGAAAGACCGCATCGCCAACCACCGACAGCGGGTCGTACCGTTCAAGATAGCTGGCTTCCGGCAGCACCACATCGCTGAACCACGCTGTATCGTTCATCGTCGTATCGATCGTGACGATAAAATCGAGCTTGCTGAATGCTTGCAGCGTCTTGCGGCGCTCGGGCAGCGACGCGATCGGATTCTGTCGATAGACGAACCAGCCGTGCGCGAGGTACGGTTTCTCCGCGAGGATGGCGTCGCGGATTTCCTGGAACACGCCGATGT